>NZ_JAYSFE010000036.1:0-37201 GCF_041913585.1 Allostella sp. | reverse complement strand
CGCGGCTACAATGCCGGCGGCGGCCAGCATTTCCACATCGACGGCTCGGCCTGCGACATCGTCTCGCTGATGTGCCTCCGGGCGGCGAAGTCGGGCGGCGCCAGCCGCATCGTCAGCGTCGCGGCCCTCTACAACTGGTTCGTGGAGAATCGTCCCGACCTGCTCGCGGTGCTGATGCGGGGCTATTACCATCGCAACCACGAGATGGACGCCCAGCATTCCCTCCAGCCGCCGCAGAGCGCCGAGCGCATCCCGGTCTTCGGCATCCGCGACGGCCGCATCTCCTGCGTCATCGACACCGGCTGCCTGCGCTACGCGGTGCATTTCGGCGGCGTGACGCTGACGCCCGAGGAGATCGAGGCCTTCGACGTGCTCCAGGCCCAGGCCCGGTCGGAGGAGTTCTTCCTCGACATGAACTTCGAGGAGGGGGACATCCAGTTCCTCAACAACCGCGCGATCATGCATGGCCGCACGGACTACGAGGACCATGACGACGTCGAGCGCCGCCGCCACCTGCTGCGCCTGTGGCTGCATGTCCCGGAGTGGCCGGCACGGCCCGAGAATCAGATCTTCATGACGCTCGCCGACTGCCACCACTGGGCGAAGCGCCGGACGCCCTTCATGGACATGCCGACCGAGTACCTGGCGAAGCTGGCGGCCGAGCAGGAGGAGCGCCGGCGCCGGGCCACGGTCCTGCCGCGCCTCGCGCCATCCCAGCGCTACCGCAGCGCCGCCGACTGGCGGCCCGAGCCGCAGCCGGCGGCGAACTGACCGCCGGCCGGACGACGCGACCGGACAATCCCGCAGCCGACAAGACGGGCGATACGACACGGCACCACCGGACGGGCACGGACCCGAGACAGGAGAGGATCGGATGAACGAGCATGACAACGACCGGCCCGGCAGCGGGTCGCGGCACGGAGCCTCGTCGCTGCAACTGCCCCGCCGCCAGTTCCTCGGCATGGCCGCGCTGGGCGGGCTGGCAGCCGCCCTGCCCGCCCACCGCCCCGCCTGGGCGCAGGCCGCCAAGCCGCCCAAGGGGACCCGCAAGGGCCAGATCGTCGTCGGGCTCTCGCAGGAACCGACCGTCTTCAATCCGCTGCGCGCCCGCATCGAGGTCGACGACGGCGTCCACCTCAACCTCTTCAGCCCGCTCTGGTCGCTCGACGCCAAAGGCAACCTCGTGCCCGAGTTGGCGAGCGAGATCCCGACGGTCGAGAACGGCGGCCTGTCGGCCGACGGCCTGACCTGGAAGATCAAGCTCCGCTCCGGCGTCACCTGGCACGACGGCAAGCCCTTCACGGCCGAGGACGTGAAGTACACGATCGAGCTGATCCAAAACCCGAACTTCCCGGCGATGAGCCGCAACGGCCACGCGCTCGTGAAGGACATCCAGGTCGTCAGCCCGACCGAGATCAGCTGGAAGCTGGAGCGCTTCTTCGCGCCCTATTTCTCGATCCTCGCCTGGACCATGATCGTGCCCAAGCACATCCTCGGCGCAGGCGGCGATCCCAAGGACTCGCCCTTCAACAACAAGCCGGTCGGCACCGGCCCCTTCAAGTGGGCAGAGCGGCGCCCCGGCGACTACCTGATGCTGGAAGCGAACGACAAGTACTTCGGCGACGGCCCCTACGTCGAGAAGCTGATCTTCAAGTACATCCCCGACCTGATCGTCCTCAAGACCCAGTTCATGACCGGTGCGGTCGACGCCGTCGGCATCCAGGGCATCACCCCCGACAACTTCGAGGAGGTGAGCAAGGTCAAGACGGTCAAGCTCTTCCGGGCGCCGATGCCGTTCCTGGAGAGCCTGTCGCTGAACAACGGCCGGCCGCAGTTCCAGGAACTGGCCGTCCGCCAGGCGCTCTACCTTGCGCTCGACAAGGAATCGATCATCCGCGACATCTACTATGGGGCGCACCGGCCGACCGAAACCTACCTGCCGCAGCAGTCCTGGGCCTACAACCCCGACCTGCCGAAGCACAAGTACGACCCGAAGGCGGCGATCAAGCTCCTCGACGATGCCGGCTGGAAGCCCGGCCAGGGCGGCGTCCGCGAGAAGAACGGCGTCCGGCTCGAGTTCTCGAACTCGACGACCGCCGGCAACCATCTCCGCGAGCAGATGCAGCAGGTCGTGCAGCAGAACTGGCAGCAGATCGGCGTCAAGCTGTCGATCAAGAACTTCCCGCCGGCCGTCATGTGGGGCGACTACTGGCGCAAGAGCGAGTGGGACACGGTTGTCGTCGGCTCCGCCTTCGGCGTCGGCTCCGATCCCGATGTCAGCGACCGGCTGGGAAGCTGGGCCATCCCGGTCAGGACCGGCACCGGCGCCAACACGATGCAATATTCCAACCCGCAGGTCGACGCGCTGCTCAAGGAGAGCGTCGGCCTGGTCGACCGCGAGCAGCGCCGAAAGAACTACCTGAAGGTCCAGGAACTGTTCCGCGGCGACCTGCCGCTGCTGCCGATCTACCAGTACGTCCAGACCGAGGGCACGAAGGCGAACCTCATCGGCTACGAGGCCAACGTGAACTACCGGTCCAACTGCTGGAACATCCGCAGCTGGTACTGGGCCGCCTGACCGCGGACGCGCCGGGGCGGGTTCGCCCGCCCCGGCATCGCCGCAGTTTTCTTGCCGTTTTCTCGACCAGGCGGGTCGAATTGTCGACCGAGGACTTCCGCGTCGACTGCCATTCATTTTTGGAAATGACGCATAACCAGTCCGCTACTTGACCCCTGCTCGCGCCAGGACCCACCCTGAACGCCGTTGCAGCGGGAGGCGGCGGAGGCGATGGCAAGGGTGGCGGTCCACGGGCCCGGATCGGAGCAGGCGGGTTCGGCCGGGGTCGACCTGCGGCGCCTCTTCGACCCGCGCACTATCGCCTTCGTCGGCGCCAGCGAGGATCCGGGCCGCAACGTCGCGCGCTCGCTGCAGGCGACCATGTGGGCCGGCTTCCGCGGCCGCATCCTGCCGGTCAATCCCAAATACGAGACGGTCTTCGGCCATACCTGCGTCGCCGATGTCGCCGACCTCCGCGAGCCGATCGACATCGTCATGGCCTTCGTCGGGCCGGACCGGCTGCTCGACGTCTACCGCGCCTGCCGCGGTGCCGGCTTCTTCATCGCCGTCGGCGACGTCGTGCCGAAGGGCGCGCCCGAGGCCGAGCGGCTGGGCCGGGAGATCCTGGCGCTCGCCCGCGGCGGCTGGCCACGCATCGTCGGCCCGCAATGCGTCGGCATCGTCTCGCCCGAAACCGGGGCAGCCGCGACGATCTCGACCGCGGTCGACGACAGCGGCCTGCCGCGCGGCCCGATCGGCATCGTCTCGCAGAGCGGCGGCATCGTCTCGTCCCTGATCGAGCGGGCCCGGACGCTGGGCGGCGGCTTCAGCCATCTCGTTTCCAGCGGCGGCGAGTTCGACCTGACGACGCCCGACTACCTGCGCTTCCTTGTCGACGACCCGGCGACCCGGGTGATCGGCATCTACGCCGAGAGCGTCGCCGACTATGGCGCCCTGCTGGCCATGGGCCGCCTCGCCCGCGAGCGCGGCAAGCCGGTCCTGCTGCTGCAGCCCGGCCGCTCGGCTGCCGGCGCGGCGGCGGCGCAGTCGCACAGCGGCCGCATCGTCGGCGACCGCCAGGTCAAGGATGCGGCCTACCGGCGGAACGGCATCGTCACCGTCGACGACATCGACGATCTGCTGCTGGGCGGGATGCTGCTCGCCCGCCACCGCCCGCAGCCCGGCACCGGGGTCGCCGCCTGCTCGCTGTCCGGCGGCTATGCGGCGGCCCTCGGCGACCGCATCGTCGACCACGGCCTGCGCGCCGCCGCCCTGTCGCCGCCGACGGTGGCGCGCATCCGGGCCGAGACCAACCAGCAGAACCCGGCCAACCCGATCGATGCTGGCGGCCGCGGCCGGCCGCGCGCCGGCTACCTCGACGTCATCCGGACCCTGGAGATCCTCGACGCCGATCCGGACGTCGGCGCCACGATCTATGCCGAGACGCTGTTCAGCTACATGGAGGACATCGTCCCGGTACTGCCGGAATTCGCGCGGACCGCCGCCAAGCCCCATCTCGTCTGCTGGCAGGCGGGACCGATGGTCGAGCCGGTGCTGGCCCAGCTGCGGCAGGGCGGCGTGCTGACCTGCCGCGAGCCGCACACCGCCCTGAGCGCGCTGCGGACCTTCTGGGATGTGGGCGACCTGCCGCGGGCCGCCGCCATCGAAGCGCCGCCTCCCGCACCGGTCTCGCTGCCGCCCGGTCCCGTCGACGACGACGCGGCGCGCACGCTCCTCGCCCGCTGCGCCGTCCCGTTCGTGCCGGAGATCGCGGCGCCCGATCCCGAGGCGCTGCGCCGGCGGGCGCCGGGCCTGTCCTTCCCGGTCGCGCTGAAGGGCGAGATCCCGGGTTGCCTGCACAAGTCGGACGCCGGCCTCGTCGTCCTCGATCTCGCCGACGCCGATGCGCTCGCCGCTGCCGCGGCGGCGATGGCGGCGCGCCTTCCGGGCATCGCCCGCTTCCGCGCGCAGGCGATGGTGCGGGGCGGGATCGAGCTCATCGTCGGCATCAAGACCGACCCCGCGGTCGGCGCCGCCGTGCTGCTGGGATTCGGCGGCATCTATGCCGAGGCGATGGGCCCGCCGGTCGTCGAGCTGGCGCCGCTCGACCGCGCCCTGGCCGACGGCATGGTCCGGCGCCTCGACCGCAAGGGCATCCTCGCCGGCTATCGCGGCCGCAGGCTCGCCCGCGACCTCCTCGTCGACCTGCTGGTGGCGGTCGGCCGGCTGGCCGCGGCCATGGGCCCGGCGCTGGCCGAGCTCGACCTCAATCCCGTCATCGTCACCGCCGACGCGGCCGTCGCGGTCGACGTCGCCATGGTCGCCCAGGCGGCCGCTCCACCCGCATCGCCAACGAGCCGAACAGGGAGAACGCCATGACCGAGACCAAGCGCATCAGCCGCCGGGAGGCCGGCCGCTGGATCGCCGGGCTGTCGCTGACGGCCGCCATGCTGCCCGGCGCCGGCCGCGCCCAGGAACCGCCGAAGCCGCGCCAGATCGTCGTCAATGCCTCGATCGGCGACACGCTGGTGGCGACGCGGAAGACCTACTACGCCGAGTTCGAGCGGCTCTACGGCATCAAGGTGGTGGAGAGCGGCCCGGTCAGCCTCGCCAAGCTGCGGGCGATGGTCGAATCCGGCAATATCGAGTGGACGATCTCGGAGGTCGGCGGCGAAGACGCGATCCGTGCCGAGAAGCTCGGCCTCTTCGAGCCGATCGACCGCAAGATCGTCGACATGGACGCGCTGCCGGGCGCGCTCGGCGAGCGCAAGGTGACCTTGGCGCGCGGCATCTACTCGACGACGCTCGGCTACCGCAAGGACGCCTTCAAGAACGGCAAGTACCCGCAGAACTGGGTCGATTTCTGGGACGTGAAGAACTTCCCGGGACCGCGCTCGCTGCGCGGCCGCGCCATCGACACGCTGGAGTTCGCCCTCCAGGCGGACGGCGTGCCGCTCGACAAGCTCTACCCGATCGACCTCGACCGCGCCTTCCGCAAGCTCGACGAGATCAAGCCGCACATCGCCGTCTGGTGGACGGCCGGGCAGCAGCCGGCACAGCTCCTGATCGACCGCGAGGTGGTGATGACGAGCGGCTGGAACGGGCGCTTCTACAAGCTCCAGCGCGACCCGAGCAGCGGCATCGACGCGGCCTGGACGGGGTCGATGGTGAAGATCGGCACCTTCGGGGTCGTCAAGGGCACGCCGCACGCCTACTGGGGCCAGAAGATGCTGGCGGTGATGAACGACCCCAAGCTCCAGGCCGCCTATGCCGAGCAGGTCGGCTATCCCGGCTCGCATCCCAAGTCCTGGGACTATGTCAGCAAGGAGTCGCACCGGTTCTTCCCGACCTCGCCCGAGAACCTGCCCAAGGTCGCGTGGACCAACGACGAATGGTGGGCCGCCAACGGCGGTGCCGTCGAGGAGCGCTTCGCGCGCTGGCTCCTCCAGCGCTGACATGGCGTCGACCAGCCTGTCCCAGCCGCTGCATCTGGCCGGGATCGAGAAGCGCTTCGGCCCCGTGGTCGCGATCGGGGGCGTCGACCTGGCGGTCGAGCCGGGGGAGTTCCTCACCCTGCTCGGCCCGTCCGGGTCCGGCAAGACGACGCTGCTCAAGATCATCGCCGGGTTCGAGGTGCCGGACCGCGGCACCGTGCGCATCGGCCCGGCGGAGGTGACGCACACGCCGCCGGGCCGGCGCAACATCGGCATGGTGTTCCAGAACTACGCGCTGTTCCCGCACCTGACGGTCGAGCGCAACGTCGCCTTCCCGCTCTCGGTCCGCCGCGTGCCGCGGGCGGAGATCGCCCGGCGGGTGGAGGCCGCCCTCGCCCTCGTCGAGCTCGACGGCTACCAGGCGCGGATGCCCTCGCAGCTCTCGGGCGGCCAGCAGCAGCGCGTGGCGCTCGCCCGCGCCATCGTCTTCGACCCGGGCCTGCTGCTGCTCGACGAGCCCTTCGGCGCGCTCGACCGCCGGCTGCGGCAGCAGCTGCAGGAGGAGGTCCGGCGGCTGCAGCGCCGGCTCGGGCTGACCGCCATCTTCGTCACCCACGACCAGGAGGAGGCGCTCCTGATGTCGGACCGCATCGCCGTGATGAACGGCGGCACGATCGAGCAGCTCGGCGCCCCGCACGAGATCTATGCCCGCCCGCGCACCGTGTTCGCGGCCGGGTTCATCGGCGAATCCAACCTGTGGCGCGGCTCGGTCGCGGGCACGGAGGGCGGCCGCTCCCTCCTCGACCTCGAGGATCAGACGCGGATGGTCGCCGCCGCCGCGCCCGACCGCGGCCCGGTGACCGCGCTCGTCCGGCCCGAGCATGTGCGGCTGCTGGCCGAGGGCGAGACGGCCGACAACCGGCGCACCGTCGCGGTCGAGGAGGTCGCCTATCTCGGCCAGACCCAGAAGTACCTGCTGCGCGACGGCGGCCGCAGCCTGACCGCGGTCTGGCCCCTCGCCGGCGTGCCGGTCGGGCGGGTGTCGCCCGGCGACCGCGTCGCCATCGGCTGGCCGGCGGAGGACGTCCATGTCATCGCCGGCTGACGGCCGGCGTCCGCGGCTGCCGAGGCCGGGCGGGCCGTTCCTGCTCGGCCTGCCGGCGATGCTGTTCCTGCTGCTGCTCTTCGTCGGGCCGGTGCTGCGGCTGCTGCTGCTGTCGGTCGAGGGCGGCTCGCTCGCGGCCTACGAGAAGGCGGTGACGGACGGGCTCTATGTCCGCGTCTTCCTCGACACGTTCGAGATCGCGGCGATCGTCACCGTCGCCTGCGCCCTCCTCGGCTACCCCGTCGCCTACGTTCTGACGACGCTGTCGCGCGGCTGGGCGGCCGTCGGCTTCGCCTGCATCATGATCCCGATGCTGACCAGCGTGCTGGTCCGCACCTATGCCTGGATGGTGCTGCTCGGCCGCAGCGGCATCGTCAACCGGACGCTGATGGACTGGGGCCTCACCGACCGGCCGCTGGCGCTCATGTACAACCTGCCCAGCGTCATCGTCGCCATGGCCCACGTCCTGCTGCCGATGTTCATCCTGCCGGTCTATTCGGTCATGGTCCGCGTCGACCGCGAATTGCTGCGGGCCGCGGACGGGCTCGGCGCCAGCGGCTGGCAGACCTTCACCCGCGTCTACCTGCCGCTGACCTGGCCCGGGGTGCTGGCCGGCGCGACCCTGGTCTTCATCATCTCGCTCGGCTTCTACATCACCCCGGCGCTGCTCGGCGGCGGCCGCATCGTGATGATCGCCAACGTCATCGAGAACCAGGTGCAGGCCCTGCTCGACTGGCGCTTCGCCAGCGCGCTCTCGATGGTGCTGCTGGTGGCGACGCTCGTCGTCCAGGCCGCCTCCAACCGCGTGCAGGCCGCCCGTGGCTGACGGCAACGCCATGCGCCCATGGCTGCGGCGCCTGCTCCGCGGCTACACGGCGGCCGTCTTCGCGATGCTGCTGCTGCCGCTCCTCATCATCGTGCCGATCTCCTTCAGTTCGGCCCGCTACCTGCAGTTCCCGCCGCCCGGCTGGTCGCTGCAATGGTACCGCCGCTACCTCGACGACCCGTCCTGGATCGAGGCGACCTTCGTCAGCCTGCGGGTCGCCACCGGCGCGACGATGCTGTCGCTCGTCCTCGGCACCGCGCTCGCCTACAGCGTCGTGCGCGGACGCTACCGCGGCCGCGTCCTCGTCGAGCGGCTCGGCAGCGGCCCGATGATCGTGCCGCACATCATCATCGCCATCGCCATCTACGGCCTCTTCGCCCGCCTGCGGCTGACCGGCAACGAGGCGGGGCTGATCCTCGCCCACACCGTGCTCGCCATCCCCTTCGTGCTGGCCGTCATGTCGGCGGCGCTGCGCACGGTCGACCCGGTGCTGGAGCAGGCGGCCATGAGCCTCGGCGTCGGCCGCATCGGCGCCATCGTCCGGGTGACGCTGCCGCTGATCCGGCCCGGCATCGTCTCGGCCGCGGTCCTGGCGTTCCTCTCCTCGTTCGACGAGGTGGTGGTCGCGCTCTTCCTCAGCGGCACCACCAAGACCCTGCCGAAGCAGATGTTCGACAACATCCAGAACGAGATCGACCCGACGGTGGCGGCGATCTCGGTGCTGCAGATCGCGCTGGTGGTGGTCGCCCTGCTGATCGTCTCGCGGTTCGGCGCCAAGGCGGTGCCGCGCTGAACGCGGTTTGCCGGCCGGCGTGATTCATGGTCCTGTCATGGACATGAACGTGCGCCAGTTGGAAGTGCTGCGGACGATGATCCGGACCGGGTCGGTGAGCGAGACCGCCCGCCGGCTCGGCATGTCGCAGCCCGCCGCCAGCAAGATCCTGGGCGCCATCGAGCAGGACCTCGGGATGACGCTGTTCAGCCGCGCCAACGGCCGGCTGCACACGACGCGCGAGGCCCAGGACCTCTTCCCCGAGATCGAGCGCATCTTCGGCGACATGGCGACCTTCCGCCAGCGCGCCGCGGAACTGCGCGAGGGCCGGGCCGGCGAGGTGCGGGTCGCCTCGGCGCCCGTCCTCGGGACGCTGCTGCTGCCGGCGGCGATGAGCCGCTTCGGCACCGAGAACCCGGGCGTGCGCTTCGACGCCGTCGTCATGCCGACGCCGGAGATCATCGAGCGCGTGCGCAGCAACCGCGCCGACCTCGCGCTGGTGCAGGCGATCCCGGACGACACGCTGGTCGTCGCGGCGCGCCTCTGCCACGGCCGCGTCGTGTGCATCCTGCCGCCGGGCCATCCCCTCGCCGACCGGCCGCGGGTGACGCCGAACGACCTCGCGCACGAGCGCATCATCACCTTCCATCCCGGCGCGCCCACGGGCGACCGCATCCGCGAGACCTTCCGCGACTGCGGCGTGGTGATGGAGCAGACGGTGCTCACCAACCAAGCCTTCTTCGCCGCCTCGCTCGTCCGCAACCGGGTCGGCGTGGCGCTGGTGGATTCCCTCTTCCCCTTCGGCGAGTACCTGCCCGAGCTCGTGGTCGTGCCGCTGGAGCCGGAGATCCGGCTGACCCTCAATGCCCTGTCCTCGCGCCTCCGCCCGCTGACGCCGGTCGCGCAGAACTTCGTGCGCACGCTGGCGACCGTGGCGGCGGAACTGGTGGGGACCCACCCGGGCGTGCTGCCGCCCGAACGGAGCGATTGACAGCCCGGCGCGGCTCGGCGCATCCTCCGGTCCAAGGGGGCCCGTCCGCGATCGCCCCGTGAGGCCTCGGCCGAGGTATCGCGTCTGTCAACTTCCCGATCGGAAGGAGTGGACGTCCATGCCCGGCCCCGAATCCATCACCGTTGCCCAGTTGGCCCGCCTCGTCGGCACGCCCGAGGCGCCCGAGATCGTCGATGTCCGCATCGACGAGGACCATGCGGCCGACCCGCGCATGCTGCCCGGCGCCCGGCGCCGCAGCCATCGCGACGTCGCCCAGTGGGCGGAAACCTGCCGCGGCCGCCCGGTCGCCGTCGTCTGCCAGCGCGGCCTCAAGCTGAGCCAGGGCGTGGCCGCCTGGCTGCGCCATGCCGGCGCCCGCGCCGAGACCCTCGACGGCGGCTTCGAGGCGTGGGCGCAGGCCGGGGGACTGCTCGTCCGGCCCGACGCGCTGCCGCGGCCGGACGCCGAGGGACGGACCCTCTGGGTCACCCGGGCCCGGCCCAAGATCGACCGCATCGCCTGCCCCTGGCTGATCCGCCGCTTCGTCGATCCGCGGGCCGTCTTCCTCTTCGTCGCCGCCGCGGAGGTGGCGGCCGTCGCCGACCGCTTCGGCGCGACGCCGTTCGACATTCCCGACACGTTCTGGAGCCACCGCGGCGAGGCCTGCACGTTCGACGTCATGCTGGCGGAGTTCGGCCTCGCCTCGGAGGCGCTCGACCGGCTGGCGCTCATCGTCCGCGGCGCCGACACCGATCGGCTCGCGCTCGCGCCGCAGTCGGCGGGGCTCCTCGCCGCCTCCCTCGGGCTGTCGCGCATGTACCGCGACGACCTGGCGCAGCTCGATGCGTCCATGGGGCTCTACGACGCCTTCTACCGCTGGGCGCGCGACGCCACCGGCGAGACGCACGACTGGCCGGTGCGGCCCGCCGGAGCCGGCGCATGAGCGCCGGCGGCCTGCCCTCCTTCGGCGAGGCGCTGCGGGTCTGGCTCCGCGTCGGGCTGCTGTCCTTCGGCGGGCCCGCCGCCCAGATCGCGATGCTGCACCGGGCGGTGGTCGACGAGCACCGCTGGGTCTCCGACCGGCGCTTCCTGCACGCGCTCAACTTCTGCACCCTGCTGCCCGGGCCCGAGGCGCAGCAGCTCGCGACCTATCTCGGCTGGCTGATGCACGGCGTCCGCGGCGGCCTCGCCGCCGGCGTGCTCTTCGTGCTGCCGGGGGCGCTGGTGATGCTCGCGCTCTCGGCCGTCTATGCGACGCTGGGTGCGGTGCCGGCGATCGCCGCCCTGTTCTTCGGCCTCAAGGCGGCGGTCCTCGTGCTGGTGGTCGAGGCCCTGCTGCGGGTGGCGCGGCGGGCGCTCCGGGGGGCGGTCGCCTGGGCGATGGCGGCGCTCGCCTTCCTCGCCCTCTACACGCTGGGCGTGCCCTTCCCGCTGGTCGTGCTGGCCGCGGCCGTGGTCGGCTTCCTGGTGCCCGACGCCGTCGTCGCCGGCAGGCACGGGGTCGCCGGCGACGGCGGGCCCGCGACCGCCCTCGACGCGGCGCTGGCGGCCGATCCCGGCCGTCCCGCCCGCATGGCCCCCGCCGCCCGGCGGGCCGGCTGGATCGCGGTGGCGCTCTGGCTCGTGCCGGTCGCGGCACTGGCCGCCGGCTCGGCCGGAGTCTACGCCGACGTCGCGTGGTTCTTCTCGAAGATGGCGGTCGTCACCTTCGGCGGCGCCTATGCGGTGCTCGCCTATGTCGCCCAGGAGGCGGTCGAGGGATACGGCTGGCTGACGGCGTCCGAGATGCTGGCCGGCCTCGGCCTCGCCGAGACGACCCCGGGCCCGCTCATCCTGGTGCTGCAGTTCGTGGGCTTCCTCGCCGGCTTCCGCGACGGCGGGCTCATGGGCGGCGTCGCGGCGGCGGTGGTCACGCTCTGGGTCACCTTCGCCCCGTGCTTCGCCTTCATCTTCCTCGGCGCACCCGCGGTCGAGCGGCTGCATGGCAGCCGCCAGCTCGGCGGCGCGCTCGCCGCCGTCACCGCCGCCGTCGTCGGCGTGATCGCCAATCTCGCCCTCTGGTTCGGATTGCGCGTGCTCTTCGCCGACATCCGCGAGGTGCGGGCGGGCCCGCTGGCGATCGACGTGCCGGTGCCGGCGAGCCTCGATCCGGCCGCGGCCGCGATCGCCGTCCTGGCCGCGATCTGCCTGTTCCGCCTGCGCTTCGGCGTCGTCCGCACCCTCGGCGTCGCGACCGTCGCCGGCCTCGGGCTGCACCTGGCGGCGGGGCGAATCTGACGGGGGTTGCCGGCGTTGCCGGGCCGGCCGCCGGCACGCTAGGCTCGGGGGCAGCGCAACGGACGCGAACGGGGAACGGCCGGCATGTACCGCATCGGTGTCGACATCGGGGGCACCTTCACCGACTTCGCCCTCTTCGACGCCGCAGGCGGCCGGATGGCGATCCACAAGCAGCTGACGACCCCGCGCGATCCCTCCGCCGCGGTCCTCGACGGGGTGGCGACGATGCTGGCGGCCAACGGCGTCGCCATCGACCGCGTCCACGACATCGTCCACGGCACGACGCTGGTCACCAACGCCGTCATCGAGCGTCGCGGCGCCGTGACGGGGATGCTGGTGACGGCCGGGTTCCGCGACATCCTCGATATGGGCTACGAGAGCCGCTACGACCTCTACGACCTGCGGCTGCGCTTCCCGCCGCCGATCGTGCCGCGCCGCCTGCGCGCCGAGATCGACGAGCGGATGCGGCCGGACGGCAAGGTCGAGCGCCGGCTCGACCGGGCGTCCGTGCGCGCCGCGGTCGCCGGCCTCAAGGACCAGGGCATCGAGGCACTCGCCGTCTGCCTCCTCCATTCCTACGCCAACCCGGCGCACGAGCAGGCGGTGGCGAAGCTGGTGGCGAAGGAGTTCCCCGACCTCTACGTCTCGACCTCGGCCGACGTCTTTCCCAACATGCGCGAGTTCGAGCGCTGGACGACGACCACCGTCAACGCCTTCACCCAGCCGATGTTCGACCGCTACCTCCGGCGGCTGGAGGACGGGCTGGCGGGCCAGGGCTTCCGCGGCCGCGTCTACATCATGACGTCGAGCGGCGGCACGGTGACGACCGAGACGGCGCGGCGCTACCCGGTCCGGGCGCTGGAGTCCGGGCCGGCCGCGGGCGCGCTGATGTCGGCCCACCACGGTCGCAGCCTCGCGCTCGACGAGGTGCTCGCCTTCGACATGGGCGGCACCACCGCCAAGGGCGCGCTCATCCGCAACGGGCAGCCGCTCAAGAAATACATGATGGAGGTCGCCCGCGTTCACGAGTTCAAGCGCGGCAGCGGCCTGCCGGTGCGGATCCCGGTCATCGACATGATCGAGATCGGCGCCGGCGGCGGCAGCCTCGCCGGCGTCGACGAGCGCGGCCTGCTGCGGGTCGGCCCGAAGAGCGCCAGCGCCGACCCCGGCCCCGCCTGCTACGGCCGCGGCGGCACCGGTGCGACCCTGACCGACGCCAACCTCGTGCTCGGCTATCTCGACGCCGGCTTCTTCCTCGGCGGCGCCATGCGCCTCGACCGCAAGGCGGCCGAGGCGGCGATCCGCGACGCGGTCGCCAAGCCGCTGAAGCTGTCGCTCGCCCGGGCCGCCTGGGGCATCCACGAGGTCATCAACGAGGATGTCGCCCGCGCCTTCCGCATCCACGCGTCGGAGCGCGGCTTCGACTATCGCGGCGCCAGCATGGTGGCGTTCGGCGGCTCCGGCCCGGTCCACGCCATGGCGATCGCCCGCAAGCTGAAGATCCCGCGCGTCGTCTTCCCGGTCGGCGCCGGCGTCATGTCGGCGCTCGGCCTGCTGGCGAGCCCGCTCTCCTTCGAGGTGGCGCGCTCGCGCCGGGTGCATGTCGCCGACCTCGACGCCGCCGCCTTCGCCGACGAGTTCGGCCGTCTCGTCGCCGAGGCGTCGGGCTTCCTCACCCGCGCCGGGGTCGCCGAGGGCGACATCCGGGTGACGCTCCGGCTCGACATGCGCTACCAGGGCCAGGGCCACGACATCGAGGTGACGCTGCCGCAGGCGGGCGACTTCGGCAAGGGCGGCCTCGCCGCCCTCTTCGCCGACCTGCCGCGCCTCTTCGGTGCCGCCTATGCCGAGACCTACCTCGTGAGCTTCCTCGAGGAGCCGATCGAGATCATCAACTGGAAGGTCGAGGCGGCCGGTCCCGCACCGGACTTCACCTCCGGCTACAGCCTCGGCGACCCGCCGTCGGGCGACGCCAAGGCGGCGCTGAAGGGCAGGCGCCGGGTCTATCTGGGCGAGGTCGGGGACTATGTCGAGGTGCCGGTCTACGACCGCTACAAGCTGGCGCCCGGCACCCGCATCGCCGGCCCCTGCGTCGTCGAGGAGCGCGAATCGACCTGCATCGTCGGCAAGGGCGACCGGGCCGAGGTCGACTGGCACTACAACCTCGTCGCCGAACTGGCGCGCTAGGGAGGCGGACCATGGCCAAGCGCAGCAAGGACGCCTTCGACGCCGTCAGCCTCGGCATCCTCTGGGACCGGCTGATCTCGATCACCGACGAGATCGTCTCGACGCTGGTCCGCAGCTCCTTCTCGACCATCGTGTCGGAGAGCTACGACCTGTCCTGCGTCGTCCTCGACGCCGAGGCGAACTCGATCGCCCAGGGCACCATGAGCGTGCCGATCTTCATCGCCAGCGCGCCGGTGACCGCGCGCCACATGCTGGAG
This sequence comes from Allostella sp., assembly GCF_041913585.1. Lineage (NCBI taxonomy): Bacteria > Pseudomonadati > Pseudomonadota > Alphaproteobacteria > Rhodospirillales > Allostellaceae > Allostella > Allostella sp. The sequence continues at coordinate 22,795 of NZ_JAYSFE010000036.1, read as the reverse complement.
CGCTTCCCGCCGGAGACGCTGAAGCCGGGCGACGTCCTCTTCACCAACGATCCCTGGCTCGGCACCGGGCACCTGTTCGACGTGACCCTGCTGCGGCCGGTGTTCCGCCAGGGCCGCATCGTCGCCTACACCATGAGCATCACCCACCTGCCCGACATCGGCGGCATCGGCTTCGGCTCGTCGGCGACCGAGATCTACCACGAGGGCCTGCGCTTCCCGATCTGCAAGCTGGCCGAAGGGGGCAAGGTCGACGAGCGCCTGATCGAGATCATCCGCACCAACGTCCGCGTGCCCGAGCAGGTGGTGGGCGACCTGATGGCGAACGTCGCCTGCAACGAGGTCGGCGGCCGCCAGGTGCTGGAGTTCATGGACGAATACGGCATCGAGGACCTCGGGCCGCTGTCGCGCGCCATCCGCGACCATGCCGAGCGCGCCATGCGCGAGCGCATCCGCGCGACCTTGAAGCCCGGCACCTACCGCAACCGCATCGAGCTCGAGGGGCTGGACGGGCCGATCCGCTTCGCCGTCCGCATCGACATCGCCGGCGACCGGGTGCATTTCGACTTCGACGGCACCGGCCCTTGCGTGCGCGCGGGCATCAACGTGCCCTTCTGCTACACCCGCGCCATGTCGCTCTATTCGGTCAAGACGCTGACCCTGCCGTCGATCCCGAACAATGGCGGCATGGCGGCGCCGATCACCGTCGCGGCGCCGAAGGGCTGCATCCTCGACGCCCAGCCGCCGTTTGCCACCGGCGGCCGGCACGCCATGGGCCATTTCGTCGTGCCGCTGATCTATGGCGCGCTGGCGAAGGCGGCGCCGGACCGGGTGCAGGCCGATTCCGGGATGATGAACCTCGTCACCTTCCAGGGCCGGCACCGCAACGGCCGCGGCGTCTCCACCATCTACTTCGCCGCCGGCGGCTACGGCGCGCTCGACGGCACCGACGGCGCGCCGACCGTGCCGCACCCCTCGAACATGGCCGTCGTCCCGGTCGAGATCTGGGAGACGATCACCAGCACGACCATCGAGCGCAAGGAGCTGCTGGCCGACAGCGGCGGGCCCGGCGCCTGGCGCGGCGGCCTCGGCCAGGAGGTGGTGATCCGCAACGACTCGGGCGGCACCATGACCCTGCTCGGCATGGGCAACCGCACGCAGTTCCCGGCCCGCGGCCTCTTCAAGGGCGGCGACGGGAGCATGCGCATGCACGCGATCGACGGCCGGCCGATCAATGCCAAGGCCCGCGTGGAACTGCCTGCCGGTGCCCGCCTGACCGTCCGCGAGGCCGGCGCCGGCGGCTTCGGCGACCCGGCGAAGCGCGACCCGGAGCGCGTGCTGGCCGACGTCCGCGAGGGCTTCGTCAGCCCGAAGGCGGCCATGCGCGACTATGGCGTCAAGGTCGACCTCGCGCGCGGCACGGCGACCCGGACGGCACCGAAGAAGCGGGTCGGCAAATGAGCACGGACGCGCCCTACGGCCCCTGGAGCGCCGACGTCGCGGATCACCTGATCCGCTACACCGCCAAGGGCTTCCTGCCCGGCATGATCGTCCGCGCCGCGGGCTCTTTCGTCTACGACGCCGACGGCCGCGCGATCCTCGATTTCGCGTCCGGGCAGATGTGCGCGACGCTCGGCCACAATCACCCCGCCGTGGTGGCGGCGATGCAGGACGCGGCGGCCGAGCCGCTGCATCTCTATTCCAACATGCTGTCCCCGTCGGTCGTCGAACTCGCGGTCGAGCTCGCCCGGCTGCTGCCGCCCTCGCTGCAGAAGGCGATGTTCCTGTCGACCGGGAGCGAGGCGAACGAGGCCGCGATCCGCATCGCCAAGCTCGCGACCGGCGGCTTCGAGATCATCGCCATGGGCCATTCCTGGCACGGCATGACCGCCGCCTCCAATGCCAGCACCTATTCCGGCGCGCGCAAGGGCTACGGCCCGGCGATGCCCGGCACCATGGCGCTGCCGCCGCCCAACGGCTATCGCTGCCCGATCCGCCACTGCGCCGACACCTGCGACACGACCTGCCTCGACGTCGGCTTCGAGATGGCGGACATGCAGTCGGTCGGCGCCTTCGCCGCCGTGATGTGCGAGCCCGTCCTCGCCGCGGGCGGCATCGTCGTGCCGCCCGAGGGCTACATGCAGCGCCTGCGCGAGCATTGCGACCGCCGCGGCCTGCTGCTGATCTTCGACGAGGCGCAGACCGCCTTCGGCCGCCTCGGCTCGCAGTTCGTCTTCGAGCAGCAGGGCGTGGAGCCGGACATCCTGACCTTGTCGAAGTCGCTGGGCGGCGGCCTGCCGCTCGCCGCCACGGTGACGAGTGCGGCCATCGAGGCGGACGTGCATGCCAAGGGCTTCCACTTCTACACCTCGCACGTCTCCGACCCCTTCCCGGCCCGCGTCGCGCTCCGGATCCTGCGCCTGATGGCGGCCGAGCGGCTCGTGGAGAAGGCCAAGGCCGACGGCGCCTACTTCCTGGACGGGCTGCGCGCGCTCCAGCAGCGGCACGAGGTCGTCGGCGACGTCCGCGGCCTCGGGCTGCTCGCCGGGGTCGAACTGGTGCAGGACCGGGCGACGAAGACGCCGGCGACGGCGCTCGGTCCGGCGGTCGTCCGTCGCTGCTACGAGATGGGCCTGCAGATCACCCAGTCGGGCGCCGCCCGCGACCCGGCGAGCGGCACCGTCCTCAAGCTCGCGCCGCCGCTGACCGCCAGCCGCGCCGAGATCGACCTCGGCCTCGACATCCTCGACCGGGCGCTGACCGATACCGCGGCGCGGGCGTGATCACTCCGGCCGTACCGGCCGCTCGGTGAAGACGGCGGAGGCGGCCGGCGCGCGCCGGGTCTGGGTCAGCGCGATGTGGATGCCGGCGCCGCAGATCACCGCCGCGCCGATCCAGGTGTAGACGTCCGGCAGCAGGCCGGCGATGGCCCAGCCGATGGCGACCGAGCCGATGATCTGGGCGTACTGGAACGGCGAGACGATGTTCGCCTCGGCATAGGCGAGCGAGCGCACGACGCAGTAGTGGCCGCTGGCGCCAAGCACCCCCAGCCCCAGCATCAGCCCGGCGTCGAGGAGGCTCTTCGGCGTCACCCAGACCCAGGGCACGATCGCCGACATGACGATGGTGCCGACCAGTGCCGAATAGACGACCGAGGTCTCGGGCCGGTCGTGGCCGGCGACCCGGCGGGCGACGATCTGGTAGACGGCGTAGCAGGCGGCGCTGCCGACGATCAGGATCGAGGCCCACTGCACGACCTCGAGCCCCGGCCGGATGACGATCAGCACGCCGGCGAAGCCGATGACGACGGCGGCGAGCCGGGCCCCGCGGATGCGCTCGCCGAGGAATGCCCAGGCGAGCAGGGCGACGAAGAAGGGCGCGGTGAAGCTGATCGCCGCCGCCTTGGCGAGCGGGATGCTCTTGACCCCGAAGAAGAACATCGCCGTCGAGGTGACGAGGCAGATCGAGCCCAGGATCTGCAGCCCGGGCCGCCGCGTCCGCAGGGCGGCGACGCCCTGGCTCGGCAGCAGCCAGAGCAGCGCCACCAGCAGGTGCGAGGCGGTGCGCGCCCAGATGATCTGCTCGGACGGGTAGTCCCGGCTCAGGATCTGGACCAGCCCGTTCATGAACGGGAAGATCATCGCCGAGATGCACATGAAGAGGATGCCGAGCAGCACCCGCCGGTCGCGACCGCCGCGTCCGGCCGTCGCGTCGCCCTTGCCTGCCGCCATCGCCCTTTCCGTTCCGACTAGACCCGAACCCGGGCCTCAGGATGGGGACGGCGCGGGCGGATCGCAACCGTCGATGCCGTCATGGCACCGCAGCAGCAGCGCCTTCGCGCGGTCGATCCCGGCCCGGCTGTCGGCGAGACGACCGATGCGGGCGATCGACAGGCGGCGCCCGGTCGCGCGTCCGTAGGCGGCGACGACGGCGCCGAGGAAGTCCGCGCCGAGGCCGGCGAGGTGGCGGAAGTCCCAGTGCGGATCGGCGATCGTGGCGTCGGCGAAGTCGATGATGCCGGCGAGCCGGGCCGGCCTGCCGGCGACCAGCAGGTTCGCGCGGTGGAGGTCGTGGTGGACGAGGACCGGCGGCAGGGCGTCCTCGCGATCGCGGGCGAGCGCGAACGCGCGGCGCATGTCCCGGTCGAGAGCCGCAGGCGGCAGGGTCCGCTCCGCGAGATCGAGGACACCGGACCAGACGTCCGCCACGACCCCAGCCGCGCCGGCCGCTTCGACCGGGACGGCGTGGAGCGCCGCCAGCACCGCCGCGACGTCCGCCGCCAGTTCCGGCCCGGCATCGGCCGGCTCCGGCATCCGGCCGGGCAGGCGGGCGTGGCACTCCATGACGGGCGGGCCGCCTTGCAGCGGTCGCGGCACCGGAACGGGCAGGCGGTCGCGCACCAGGTCGCACAGGGCGGCCGCGACCCGGAACCGCTCGGCGACGAAGGGGTGGCGGGGAATGCGGACGATGCGCGCGCCGAAGCGCAGCACGACCGACGCGCCGCCGCCGGCCAGCACCTCCGGCGGCTTGGGATCGAGGCCGGGAAAGGCCGCCCGCGCCGCCGAAACGAGATCGGCCGGGACCGGGGTCCCGGCCGACGGCCGACCGGATGTCGCGATCAGCGGGTTTCGACCAGCTCCGGCTCCTTCGCCGGCCCCTCGTCGTCCTTGCGTTCGGCGCGCTTGGGCTCGTCGGGATAGGTGAAGACGAGTTTGCCCTCGACGACGCCGACCCGGACCGTGCCGCCCTTCGACAGGCGGCCGAACAGCAGTTCGTCGGCCAGCGGCTTCTTGATGTGCTCCTGGATGACGCGGCCCAGCGGGCGGGCGCCGTAGAGCCGGTCGTAGCCCTTGGTCGCCAGCCACTTGCGCGCCGCGTCGTCGAGCTCGATCGCGACCTGGCGATCGCCGAGCTGGCCCTCGAGCTGGGCGACGAACTTGTCGACCACCTGGGCGATGATCTCGGGCGTCAGGTGCTGGAAGCCGATGATGGCGTCGAGGCGGTTGCGGAACTCCGGCGTGAAGAGGCGCTTGATCGCCTCCTCGTCGTCGCCCTCGCGCACGCCCGAGCCGAAGCCGATGGCGGCCTTGGCCATGTCGGCGGCGCCGGCATTGGTCGTCATGATGATGATGACGTTGCGGAAATCGACGATCTTGCCGTTGTGGTCGGTCAGCTTCCCGTAGTCCATCACCTGCAGGAGGATGTTGAACAGGTCGGGATGCGCCTTCTCGATCTCGTCCAGCAGCAGGACGCAGTGCGGGTGCTGGTCGATGGCGTCGGTCAGCAGGCCGCCCTGGTCGAAGCCGACATAGCCGGGAGGCGCGCCGATCAGCCGCGAGATGGTGTGGCGTTCCATGTATTCCGACATGTCGAAGCGCTTCATCTCGATGCCGAGCACCCGCGCCAGCTGGCGGGCGACCTCGGTCTTGCCGACCCCGGTCGGGCCGGAGAAGAGATAGGAGCCGATCGGCTTCTCGGGCTCGCGCAGGCCGGCGCGGGCGAGCTTGATGGCGGCGGCCAGCGCCTCGATGGCCGTGTCCTGGCCGAAGACCAGCGTCTTCAGGTCGCGCTCCAGCGTGCGGAGCACGACGCCGTCGTCGCGCGACACGGTCTTGGGCGGGATGCGGGCGATCTTCGCCACCACCGCCTCGACGTCCTTCACCGCGATCGTCTTCTTGCGCTTGCTCTCGGGCACCAGCATCTGGGCGGCGCCGGTCTCGTCGATGACGTCGATCGCCTTGTCGGGCAGCTTGCGGTCGTTGATGTAGCGGGCCGACAGTTCGACCGCCGCCTTGATGGCGTCGTTGGTGTAGCGGACGCGGTGATGGTCCTCGTAGTAGGGCTTGAGGCCCATCAGGATCTTCACCGAATCGTCGAGCGACGGCTCGTTGACGTCGATCTTCTGGAAGCGCCGGACCAGCGCCCGGTCCTTCTCGAAATAGCTGCGGTATTCCTTGTAGGTGGTCGAGCCGATGCAGCGGATGGTGCCGCTGGCGAGTGCGGGCTTCAGCAGGTTGGAGGCGTCCATCGCCCCGCCGCTGGTCGCCCCGGCGCCGATCACCGTGTGAATCTCGTCGATGAAGAGGATGGCGTTGGGCATCGCCTCGAGCTCGCCCAGCACCGCCTTCAGCCGCTCCTCGAAATCGCCGCGGTAGCGGGTGCCGGCGAGCAGCGAGCCCATGTCGAGCGAGTAGATGACGGCCTCGCGCAGCACCTCGGGCACCTCGCCCTGGATGATGCGGCGCGCCAGGCCCTCGGCGATGGCGGTCTTGCCGACCCCCGGATCGCCGACATAGAGCGGGTTGTTCTTCTGCCGGCGGCAGAGGATCTGGATCGTCCGCTCGACCTCGTTCTCGCGGCCGATGAGCGGGTCGATCTTCCCGTTGCGTGCCTTCTTGTTCAGGTTCACGCAGTAAGCGTCGAGCGCCTCGTGTCCCTTTTTCACGACCTTCTCCGCCGCCGCATCCTCGTCGGCCCCCTGGACCCGGCGGGTCTCGCCCTTGCCGGGGACCTTGGCGATGCCGTGCGAGATGTAGTTGACCGCATCGAACCGGGTCATGTCCTGCTCTTGCAGGAAATAGACCGCGTGCGACTCCCGCTCGGCGAACATGGCGACGAGCACGTTGGCGCCCGTCACCTCCTCGCGGCCGGAGGACTGGACGTGGATGGCGGCGCGCTGCAGGACGCGCTGGAAGCTGGCGGTCGGCTTGGCGTCCTCCAGCCGGTTGCTGACGAGGTTGGCGAGTTCGTTGTCGAGATACTCGATGAGCTCGCGCCGCAGGCGGTCGAGGTCGACCCCGCAGGCGCGGAGCACGGCGACGCCGTCACGGTCCTCGGTCAGGGCCAGCAGCAGATGTTCCAGGGTCGCGTATTCGTGCCGGCGCTCGTTGGCGTTGGCCAGCGCCCGATGCAGCGTCTCCTCGAGATTGCGTGACAGCATCGGCTACTCCTTCTCGAGGGTGCATTGCAGGGGGTGCTGGTGCTGGCGGGCGAAATCCATCACCTGGGTCACCTTGGTCTCGGCGACCTCGTAGGTGAAAACGCCGCAGATGCCGACGCCCCGACGGTGGACGTGCAGCATGATGCGGGTCGCCTCCTCGCGCGACTTGGAGAAGAAGCGCTCCAGGACGTGGACGACGAACTCCATCGGCGTGTAGTCGTCGTTCAGCATCAGCACCTTGTACATGGACGGCTTCTTGGTCTTGGGCTTGGTCTTGACGACCACCCCGGTGACCGATCCGTCGTTGCCTCGGCGCTCGTTGTCACTCATCCGCGTACCCGAGGCCCGGCTCGTCGCCGAGCCCGCTCCTTCATCCATGCGACCGGCTGGGACCATGTGGGGATAGAAGGCCGGAAGTCTCCTCGTCCGGGGAATCATATTGCCTTCGGGCGCCGCCAGAAAAGAGCGACGGCGGCGGCGGCGATTAAAACCCGTCCATGCAATGGTCCGGCCAGCCCGCCCGGTTCCCGGTCCGGCCGGCCGCAGGGCCGAAACGGAAACGGCCCGGCGGGGGTGCCGCCGGGCCGTCGCACTCCGTCGATGTCGAGGCCGGTCAGGCGGCCGCGGCCGACTTCGTGATCTTCTCGACGACGACGTTGACGCGGGCGTTGATCGGGGCGAACGCGTCGTTCGCGACCTTGACGCCGATCTCCGACAGCTTCGTCGTCTCGGTGACCATCTGGTCGAAGGCGTTGCGGGCGAACTCGGTCTGCAGGTCCACCAGCTCCTTCAGGGTGCGGGCGCCCATCATGGCCTTCATCGCGGCCATGTTCGACTCCATCCGCGCCTGGGCGTAGCTCATGACTTCCTTGCCGATCACCTCGACGCCCTTGGCGTAGATGGTGCTGGCCTGGACGACCGCGTCGACATTGTCCTTGCCGAGCGCGCTCATCTCGTCGACGCCCTTGGCGACCGCCGTGCGCGCCTTCTCGACCTGCTCCTTGGTGAGGCTGACGGCCTGCTCGTAGCCCTTCTGGGCCGCTTCCTGGCCGACCTTCACGAAGCTGTCGACGATCTCCTTGCCGGCAACCAGGCCGTTCTCGCCGGACTTGGTCATTTCCTCGACCGCCGCGGCGGCCGCCTTGCTCTTCGGGTTCATTCTGGGGTCTCCCTCGGCCTCGGGCCGTTTGTCGATCTCTGGATCGCTCCGCAGCGCCATGGTCCAGCCCTGTCCCGACCGCCATGCTGCACTGCAACACGAGGCCTTATATCGGGCGCGGGAACCGAGGGTCAAGGGTCTGTTGTGCGGTGCAGCATGACGCGACGAACTGTCGCATCGAAGCAGCTTCAGTCCCGATTTTCCGCGACCCGCCGGCGCCACTCGTCGCGGTAGGCCGCCTCCATGGCGCGGGCGAAGTCCGCTGCATCGCACAAGGGCGAGGCGCGGAGCCGCGACGGCAGGCCGGCCCGCAGGCCGTGCAGACGCGCGGCGTCCCGCACCAGGCCCGCCGCGGCCGCGACGTAGCCGCCGGCGTCGGCCGCCGCCAGGTCGTCGAGGCCGAGCGGGCGGAGGATCGCCGCCCCGACCCGCGCGGCGTGACGGTCGCCCGCCAGGGTCACCACCGGCACGCCCATGGCGAGGGCCTCCATGGTCGTCGTCGTGCCGTTGTAGGGGAAGGGATCGAGCGCCACGTCGACGGCGCCATACTGCGCGAGGTGCCCGCCGGTCGCGGCGACCCGGCCCTGGAGGATCAGGCGACGGGGATCGAGCCCGGCCGCCGCGAAACGGGCGCGCCACCAGTCCGCGGTTTCGGGGTCGCCCAGGCCGCGGGCCTTGAGGAAGAGGCGCGCGTCCGGGACGGCGTCGAGGACCGCCGCCCAGACGGCGACCGTGGCCGGCGAGATCTTGGCCAGCGCGTTGAACGAGCCGAAGGTCGGCGGCCCGTCCCCGCGCGGTGCCGGCGCGAAGGGCGGCGGCTCGTAGCACAGGAACGGGCGATCCAGCCGCACCAGCCGTTCGGCGTGGCCCCCGTCGCCGTGCCCGCCGTCGCCGTGCCCGCCGTCACCCTGCCCCGCCGGGTCGCAGACCGCGTCGGTGATCCGGAAATCGATGGCGGTCAGTCCGGTCGTGTTCGGATAGCCGAGCCAGGTCGCCTGCAGCGGCGCCGGCCGCCGCGCGAACACGCCGAGCCGGTTGCCGGCGGTGTGCCCGGCGAGGTCGACCAGCAGGTCGACCGCGTCCGCCCGCACCTGCGCGGCCAGCGCCGTGTCCTCCAGCCCGTGCACGTCGCGCCAGAGGTCGCAGCGGGCGCGGAGCCGCGCGGTCATGTCGTCGGGCTCGGCCAGGTCGGCATAGCCGACGACCTCGACCCGGGAGCGGTCGTGGGCGGCGAGCAGCGGCGCCAGGAACCAGGCGACCGAGTGGGTACGGAAGTCGGGCGAGAGGTAGCCGACCCGCAGCCGGCGCTCCGGATCGCGATCGAAGGAGGTCGCCGGCAGCGGCGGGACGCTGGCCTGGAGGGCCTGCCCCCAGGCGCGGTGCGCCGCCCGGACCGTCGCCGCATCCCGGTCGTCGCGATAGTTGAGGGCGAAGAGCCGGGCCGAGGCCGCCGCGGCATGATCGGGTCGCGCCGCCAGCGCGGCGTCGAGTTCGGCTTCGGCCTCGACCGGACGGCCCTGTTCCAGGCGCACGAAGCCGCGGTGCAGCCGCGCCGCGACGAAGCCGGGGCGGCGCTCCAGCGCCCGGCCGAGCGCCGCGAGGGCCGCCTCGTAGCGGTCGCGCTCGCGTTCCGCGGCCGCGCGGTTGTAGGGAATGTCGGCATCGCCGGGATCGAGTGCCTCGGCCCGCGCGAGCGCTTCCGCGGCGCCGGCCGCATCGCCCGCGGCGAGCCGCGCGAGGCCGAGCGCGGACCATGCCGGCGCGAGCCGCGGCGCGGCGCGCACCGTCTCGTCCAGCAGCGCCAGGGCCGCCCCCTCGTCGCCCACCGCCCGCAGGGCGGCGGCGCGCACCAGCGCCATCTCGGCATCGGCACCGACCCGAACCCGCGCCCGGTCGAGGGTGGCGAGCGCCTCCCGCGGCTGCCCGGTCCGCGCGAGGCAGTCGGCGAGCCCGATCCAGGCCGCGCGGTGGTTCGGGTCGGCCCGGAGCGCGGCCCGGAAGGCCGGCACCGCATCGCCGGCACGGCCCAGCATGGCGAGCGCCGTCCCGCGGTTGGCATGGGCCGCCGCCAGCCGCGGCGCGATCCGTGCCGCCGTCTCCCAGGCGGCGGCGGCCTCGGCGTAGCGGCCGAGCGCCGCCAGGGCGTGACCGCGATCATGGTGGACGGCGGCGTCGCGTGGGGCCAGCGCGGCGGCGCGCTCGAGGGGCGCCAGCGCCTCGTCCGCCCGGCCGGCCTGCAGGGCGACCAGGCCCAGCCGGTGCCAGGCCGGGGCGTGGCCGGGACGCGCAGCCGCCACGGCACGATAGGCCGCTGCCGCCTCCGCCAAGCGTCCGGCGCGGTGCAGGCCGTCGGCGACGGCCATGGCCGGATCGCTCTGCATTGGCCGCTTCACAATCCCGCGCCCCCGATTCGAACTGAGAAAAAGCCATCAATATCACGGGTATCGCCGATTCCGCGTAGACTCGTGTTGAGGAAGGCGGTAAGGGAATCGCGATCGGCGGGACGATGGCGTGCGGGGGGCATCCGATCGTGGCGATCTGGGGACGCTTCGGAGCATTTTTCTTGGCGATCGCGGTGATGGTGGTGGCGCTCGGCGCCGACGCCGCGCCGCGCCGCAAGGCGGCCAAGCCGGTCAAGGAGCGCTACGCCGCCATCATCATGGACGCCCGCACCGGCGAGGTGTTCCACCAGGCGAATGCCGACGCGCCGCGCCATCCGGCGTCGATCACCAAGATCATGACCCTCTACCTCGTCTTCGAGGCGCTGGAACGCGGCCGCCTGAAGATGGACCAGCCACTCCCCGTCTCGGCCTACGCCTCGACCGTCCCCTGGGGCCTGCCGCTCCGGCCGGGCATGACGATCACCGTCGAGGAGGCGATCCTCGGCCTCATCACCAAGTCGGCCAACAACGCCGCCACGGTCATCGCCGAGCACATGGCCGGCTCGGAGCGGGCCTTCGCCCAGACCATGACCGTCCGCGCCCGGCGCCTCGGCATGACCAGCACGACGTTCCGCAATGCCTCCGGGCTGCCCGACCCGCGCCAGATCACGACTGCCCGCGACTTCACGGTGCTGGCCCGCGCGATGCTGCGCGACTACCCGAAATACTACCCGCTGTTCGCCACCCGCGGCTTCACCTTCCGCGGCAACTTCTACCACAACCACAACCGGCTGCTGGACCAGTTCGAGGGGCTGGACGGGATCAAGACCGGCTTCGTCAACGATTCGGGCTTCAACCTCGTCGCCTCGGCCGAGCGCAACGGCCGGCGCCTGATCGGTGTCGTCATGGGCGGCACCACCGCCGCCGGCCGCGACCAGCGGATGGCCGAGCTGCTGAATGCCGGGTTTCAGGCGGCGCCGAGCCGCCGGCCGGACCTCCGCCTCGCGAACCAGCCGGTGATCCCGCCGGCCCTGCCCGAGCTGCGGGAGGCCGCGACCGCGGCCGAGGTCGTCGCCCCGGCGCCGGCCCCGCCCGCGGCGCCGCCGCTGCTCGGCCGCTCGGAGCCGTTGCGGCTGGTCGTCGCCTCGAACGACGCCGCCGGCCGGCTGGCCCAGGCTGCCGTGGCGCGCGAGGAGGTCAGCGACAGCTGGGCGGTCCAGGTCGGTGCCTTCAGCAGCCGCGACGGCGCCGGACGGGCGTTGCGAGCGGCCCAGCAGAAGGCGCCGCGGTTGCAGCGCGACGCCACCTCCTCGGTGATGGCCCATGACGACCGGCTGTACCGGGCCCGCTTCGTCGGTCTCGACGAGCGCGATGCCCGGGCGGTCTGCCGTCAGCTCGGCGAGCGCACCTTTCCCTGCGCCGTGATCCCGCCGGGCCAGTCCTCGGTGGCGCGCGTCAACTGAGGCCGGTCCCGCCGGCCTGGCGTTCGGCCTGCGCCAGCCGCCGGCGCCAGCTCGCCGCCGCCCGCGCGATCGCCGCCGGCGCAACGCCCGATCGCCAGGCCGTCACCCGCGCCAGCGCCGACCCCTTGTGCCGCCCCTGCCACGCCTCGAGGCTCCAGGGCAGCGTCGCCGCGACGGCGCGCCGCGGCAGGAAGGCCCAGGCGGCGACCGGACCGGCCGCCGTCTCGGCATGCACCCGGGCAGCGCGGTAGCCCGCACCTTCGTAGAGCGTCAGGACCGCGGCCGCCTCCGCGTCCAGCCCGTCGGCGAGGAGGCCGGCGACGCGCCCGCCCGGCGCCGGAAGCAGGAACGGATAGGTCCGCCCCCGGCTGCGGCCGCGGCGATGGTCGGCGAGTTCGGCGCCCGCGATCGTCCAGCCGTCGACGGCCGGCCCGCAGAGCGCACGCCGGAGGTCGCCGTCGATGAGAGTGCCGTAAAAAAAGAAGCGCATCGGCCATTGCGATACGCTGAAGCGCACATTCTTGTCACCTCCGTCGGCGGCGGTCCGTGATAGGGTCCGCCCGCCTCCCCCGCTGCCTAGCCGAGGACCGTCCCATGCACCGCATCGTCGCCCTGGCCGCCATCGGTCTCGCGTTCGCCGGCGCCCTGCCGGGCGTCCTGGCTCCCGACGCGATGGCCAAGGACCGCGTCGTCGTCGGCATGCAGGCGGAGCCGCCGGTGCTCGACCCGACGATCAATGCGGCCGCCGCGATCGACAGCATCGTCTCCGGCAACGTCTTCGAGAGCCTGACCCTGATCGACGATCAGGGCGGCGTCACCCCGGGGCTGGCCGAGAGCTGGACGATCTCCGCCGACGGCAAGACCGTGACCTTCCGCCTGCCCGCGAAGGCGACCTTCCACAACGGGCGGGCGCTCACCGCCGAGGACGTGCGCCTGTCCTTCGCGCGCGCCATGGCGGCGGACAGCGTCAATCCGTCGAAACGGATCTTCCAGCCGATCGAAGCGGTCGAGACGCCGGACCCGCGCACGGTGGTCGTCCGGCTGAAGCAGTCCCGCAGCATCTTCCTCTTCACGATGGCGTCGGGCGACGCCTCCATCACCGCCACCGAGACCGTCGAGCAGAACCGCACCCGGCCGGTCGGCAGCGGCCCCTTCCGCTTCAAGGACTGGGTCAAGGGCGATCGCGTCGTGCTGGAGCGCTATCCGGACTATCGCAACGCGGCGAAGATCCGGATGCGCGAGGCGGTGTTCAAGTTCATCCCCGACCCCTCGGCCCAGGTCGCGGCGCTGCTCGCCGGCGACGTCGACGCCTTTCCGGTGATCGGCGCGCCCGAGAGCATGACGCGGTTCCAGCGCGACCCGCGCTTCAAGGTCGTCGTCGGCACCACCGAGGGCGAGGTCATCCTGGCGCTCAACAACGCCCGCAAGCCCTTCGACGACGTCCGCGTCCGCCGGGCGATCAACCACGCGCTCGACCGCAAGGCGGTGATCGACGGCGCCATGTTCGGCTACGGCACCCCGATCGGCAGCCATTTCCCGCCGCATCACCCGGCCTATGTCGACCTGACCGGCCGCTATCCCCACGACATCGCCCGGGCCAAGGCCCTGCTCGCCGAGGCGGGGATGCCCGACGGCTTCGAGGCGACGATCAAGCCGCCGCCCTTCACCTACGCCCGGCGCGGCGCCGAAGTGATCGCGGCCCAGCTCGCCAAGGCGGGGATCCGGGTCAAGATCGAGCCGATCGAATGGGCGCAGTGGCTCGACGTCGTCTACAAGCAGCGCAACTACGACATGACGATCGTCGCCCACACCTCGCCCTACGACATGGACAACTACGTCCGCGGCCCGAACTACTACTACGGCTACCAGAACAAGGAGCTCGATGCGCTGATGCAGCGGATCGACGCGGAGGTCGACCAGCCGAAGCTCCACGCGCTCTACGGCGAGGCCCAGCGCATGATCGCCGAGGACGCCGTGCACGGCTTCCTCTTCCAGCTCGCCAAGACCGGCGTCTATGCGAGCGGGCTGCGCGGCTACGGCCAGAACGAGCCGATCGTCCAGACCGAACTCTGGCAATGGAGCTGGACGAACTGAGGGAGAGGGCGATGCCCGGCTATCCGACCCGGCTCAACATCGGCAGCGGCCGGACCTTCGACGAGACGGCGATCAACATCGACATCCGGGCGAGCGCCGGGCCCGACATCGTCGTCGACGCGAGCCGGCCGGATCTCGTCGGGCTCACCTTCGAGACCCGGCGCTTCGGTCCGGTGGAGCTGACGGCCGGCGGGTTCGAGCACATCACCGCCTCGCATGTCCTGGAGCATGTCCCGAACGTCGTCGAACTGATGGGCAACTGCCTCGCGCTGCTCCGCGACGGCGGCGAGATGGCCGTCCGGGTGCCCTACGACCTCGCCTACGGCGCCTGGCAGGACCCGACCCATGTCCGCGCCTTCAACGAGCACAGCTGGCTCTACTACACCGACTGGCACGCCATGATCGGCTGGGAGGAGAGCCGGTTCGACACCGTCGACCTGCAGCTCGTGCTGAGCCGCTCGGGGATGGCGCTCCGCAAGGAGGGCATGGCCATCGAGAAGATCCGGATGCAGCCGCGCGCGGTCAACGAGATGGCGGTCGTCCTGCGCAAGCGGCCGGTGACCGAGGCCGAACGGGCGAGCAGCCTCGCGGCGACGCGCGGGCACCTGGAGAAGTTTCCGGAACTGGCGGTCCCGCTGCCGGCGCGGCCCGCCCGCCGGGCGCCCGCCGGCGCCCGGCGCTATCTCGACCTGCTGACCGCCTGCATCGGGGAACTCGCGCGCGACCCCGACCTCGCCACGATCGCCGCCACGGCCGGGGACGCGCTCGATGCCGGCATTGCCGGCGACTTCCTCGCGGTCGGCGACCTCGCCTGCGGCGCCATGCTGGCCGGCGTGCGGGCGGGCCGGGATGCACCCGGCCGGACCTGGATCGCCCTGCCGGCGGCCGAAGCGGCGCCGGCCGGCGGCACCCTCGCGCGCCTACGGCTCGACGGCGAGGCGGTGCGCGTCCTGGCCGGCCCGACCGACGACACGCTGCCGGTGGCGCCCTTCGAGCGGCTGGCGCTCCTGGCCGTCGACCCCGACGCGGCGGCGCTGGACCAGGTGCTGCCGCGCGTCTTCGACCGGCTGGTGCCGGGCGGCACCCTGCTGACGCGACCGGCCGGCGCCGCGGCGCTCGCGCGCTTCCTCGCCCGGCGCGAGATCGCCGGCGACGGCCCGGCCGCCGCGGGCGACTGGCTCGTCTGGCGCCGCCCGCCGCAGGCGGCTTGACGGAGACAGGCCCCGGCCTTAGCCCCTTCCGCCGCGATGGCACTCTTCCTCCTGCGACGATTCGGCACCCTGGTGGGGACGCTGCTGGCGGCCTCGCTCGTCGTCTTCCTGGTGCTGGAGGTGCTGCCGGGGGATCCGGCGCAGGTGATGCTGGGGGTCGACGCCCAGCCCGACACGCTGGAGGCCCTCCGCCGCAAGCTCGGCCTCGATCGGCCGCCGGTCGAGCGCTACCTCGCCTGGGTGGTCGGGCTCGCGACCGGCGACCTCGGGACCAGCTACACCTACTCCGTGCCGGTGGCCGAACTGATCGCCGAACGCCTGGTGCTGACCGTGCCGCTCGCCCTCATCGCCATGGCCCTGACGGTGGCGATCGCGCTCGGCCTCGGCCTCTACGCCGCCAGCCACCACGGCCGTCCCGGCGACTGGGGCGTGATGGCGTTCGGACAGATCGGCATCGCCATCCCGAACTTCTGGTTCGCGATCCTGCTGATCCTCTATTTCTCGGTCCATCTCGGCTGGTTCTCGGCCGGCGGCTTCCCGGGCTGGGACGCCGGCGTGCTGCCGGCCCTGCAGTCGCTGCTGCTGCCGGCGGTGTCGCTGGCGATCGTCCAGGCGGCGATCCTCGCCCGGGTCACCCGGTCTTCGGTGCTGGAGGTGCTGCGCGAGGATTTCGTCCGCACGGCGCGGGCGAAGGGACTGTCGCGGCGGCAGGCGCTGTGGCGGCACGTCCTGCGCAACGCGCTGATCCCGGTCGTGACCATCATGGGCCTGCAGTTCGCCAACCTCCTGACCGGCACCATCATCATCGAGAACGTGTTCTACCTGCCGGGGGTCGGCCGGCTGGTGTTCCAGGCGATCACCCAGCGCGACCTGATCGTGGTCAAGGACGTGGTGGTGCTGATCGCCGCCCTCGTCGTCATCGTCAACTTCCTGGTCGACGTGCTCTATGCCGTCATCGACCCGCGCCTGCGGACGCAGCGATGAGCGCCACCCTCGCCCGCGCCTTCCGCCACCGCAGCTTCGCGATCGGCGCCGTCCTGACCGGAATCGTCGTCCTCGCCGCGCTGCTGTCGCTGGTCTGGACGCCGTGGTCGGCGACCGAGCTCGCGGTGCCGCGCAAGCTGCGCCCGCCATCGGCCGAGCATCTCTTCGGCACCGACCATTTCGGCCGCGACATCCTGTCGATGGTGATGGTGGGCGCCCGCAACTCGATCGTCGTCGGCATCGTCGCCGTCGCCATCGGCTGCTCGGCCGGCACTGCGCTCGGGCTGCTCGCCGCCGCCCGCCGCGGCTGGACCGAGGAGCTGGTGATGCGCTTCTCCGACTTCACCTTCGCCTTCCCCGCCATCCTGTCGGCGATCATGATCACCGCCCTGCTCGGGCCCGGCACCGTCAATTCCATCCTCGCCATCGGCATCTTCAACGTGCCGGTGTTCGCCCGGCTGGCACGCGGGGCGGCCGCCAGCATCTGGGCGCGGGACTTCATCCTGGCGGCGCGCGCCGCCGGCAAGGGCACGGCCAGGATCACGGTCGAGCATGTGCTGCCCAACATCCTCTCGATCGTCATCGTCCAGGCGACGATCGCGTTCGCGCTGGCCATCCTGGCCGAGGCCGGGCTCTCCTATCTCGGGCTCGGCACCCAGCCGCCGCAGCCGAGCTGGGGCCGGATGCTGAACGACGCGCAGACCTTCATGTACGACGCCCCCTACCTCGCGATCTTTCCCGGCCTCGCGATCGCGGTCGCGGTGCTCGGCCTCAACCTGCTGGGGGACGGGCTGCGCGACCTGATCGACCCCCGCCTCGCGCGCAAGCGATGACGCTGCTCCAGGTCGAGGACCTCACCGTCGCGCTGCCGACGCAGCGCGGCTGGGCGCGCGCGGTGCGCGACCTTTCCTTCACCCTCGACCGCGGCCAGACCCTGGGCCTCGTCGGCGAGTCCGGCTGCGGCAAGTCGATGACGGCGCTCGCCCTGATGGGGCTCCTGCCCGAGGGCGCCCGCGCCTCGGGCCGGATCGCGCTCGACGGCGAGGACCTGCTGATGCTCGAGGAAGGCGAGATGTGCCGTATCCGCGGCAACCGCATCGGCATGATCTTCCAGGAGCCGATGACGGCGCTCAACCCGCTGCAGCCGATCGGCCGCCAGGTGTCGGAGCCCCTGCGCCTGCATCGCGGCCTCGGCCGCGCCGAGGCGGAGCGCGAGGCGGTGCGGCTGCTCGACCGGGTCGGCCTGCCGAACCCGGCCCAGCGCGCCCACGCCCATCCGCACCAGCTCTCCGGCGGGCAGCGGCAGCGCGCCATGATCGCCATGGCGCTCGCCTGCGAACCCGACCTCCTGGTCGCCGACGAGCCGACGACCGCCCTCGACGTCACCATCCAGGGTCAGATCCTCGACCTCGTGACGGAACTGGTCGACGAGCGCGGCATGGCGCTCATCCTCATCACCCACGATCTCGGCGTCATCGCCGAGACGGTCGACCGGGTGATCGTGATGTATGGCGGTGCCGGGGTCGAGGAGGCGGAGACCGACGCGCTCTTCGCCTACCGCGCCCATCCCTACAGCCAGGGCCTGTTCGCCGCCCTGCCGCAGATCGGGCTCGCCCGCGGTACAAGGCTGGAGCCGATCCCCGGGACCGTGCCCGACCTCGCCGACCTGCCGGAGGCCTGCACCTTCGTCGACCGCTGCCCGATCGCCGTCGGCGCCTGCCGCGCCGCGCCGCCGCCGCCGCTTGCGGTCGCGGCCGGGCATCGGGCACGCTGCATCCGCCTCGACGAGGCGCGCCAACGGAGCATGCGATGACGGCCGAAGCCGGCCCCTCCGGCGCTGGGACCCCGGTCCTGCGGGCGACGGGCCTCCATCGCCGCTACCCGCTGCCGCGGCGGACGCTGTTCGGCCCGCGCGAGAGCGTCCATGCGGTCAACGGCGTCGACCTCGCGATCGCCGAGCGCGACAGCCTCGGCATCGTCGGCGAGTCCGGCTGCGGCAAGTCCACGCTGGCGCGCCTCGCCATGGGACTGGAGCCGCCGACCGCCGGCACGGTCGAGATCCGCGGCGAGAACCTCGCGACCGCCGACGGGCCGGCGCTGAAGCGCCTGCGCCGCAGCTTCCAGATGGTGTTCCAGGACCCCTACGGCTCGCTCAACCCGCGCCACACGGTCGGCCGCATCGTCGCCGAGCCGATCGATGCGCTGGAGGCCGTCGACGACCGCGCCGACCGCGTCGAGGAGGTGCTGCGCGCCGTCGGCCTGCGGCCGGCGGACACCGGCAAGTACCCGCACGAGTTCTCGGGCGGCCAGCGCCAGCGCATCGCCATCGCCCGCGCGCTGGTCACCCGGCCGGCCCTGATCGTGCTCGACGAGCCGGTCTCGGCCCTCGACGTCTCGGTGCAGGCGCAGGTACTCAACCTGCTCAAGGACCTCCAGGCGCAGTACGGCCTCGCCTACATGCTCATCAGCCACGATCTCGGCGTCGTCGACTATGTCTGCCGGCAGGTCGCGGTCATGTATCTCGGCCGGATCGTCGAGGAGGGCCCGGCCTCCCTGCTCTTCGAGCGCCCCGCGCACCCCTACACCCAGGCGCTCCGCGCGGCGGTGCCGAACGTCGCCGGGGCCGGCCGGCGCCGGCGGCGCCCGCGCCTCCAGGGCGGGGTTCCGAGCCAGACGCGGCTGCCCGCCGGCTGCGCCTTCGCCGACCGCTGCCCGATGGCCGAGGCGCGCTGCCGGGCCGAGGTGCCGCTGCTGCGCGAGGTCGCGCCCGGCCAGCGCGCGGCCTGCCACCTGGCGTGACGGCCGCTACCGGCGCCGGCCGCGCCCGGAGAACGTCTCCCCCAGCACGATGACGAGGCTGCACAGCGCCACCAGGACGATCGAGATCGCGGCGGCGCTCGGCAGGTCGGTGCCGGTCTCGGAAATCTTGCTGTAGAGCAGCAGCGGAAGGATGTTGACCTGGGTCCCGACCAGGGCCAGCGCCGTGCCGTAGGCGCCGATGGCGACCGCCGCCGTCAGGCAGTAGGCGGCGAGCAGACTGGGGACGATCTGCGGCAGCAGGATGTCGACCGTGGTCCGCACCCGCCCCGCGCCCAGCGACCGCGCCGCCGCGATCTGGGCCGGATCGAAGTTGCGGAGCGCCGGCAGCACGATCAGGACCACCCGGGGGATGAGGTAGTAGGAATAGGCGAGGCCGAGGCCGACCGGGCTGAAGATCAAGGCGCCGACCACCGCCGGGTCGAAGCCGGCGAAGGCCAGGATCTGGGTCACGAACCCGGCGCGGCCGAGCAGCAGGATGAAGCCGTAGGCGACGATCAGGCCGGAGAAGGTCAGCGGCAGGGAGATGGCGAAGAGCGCCGCCGTCCGCCTGCCCGGCGACATCCGGGCGAGCGCCGTCGCCACCAGGAACCCCACGACCAGCGAGAAGCCGGGCGCCACGGTGCCGAGCAGCAGGCTGCCGCCGAGCCCGTTCCAGAAGACGGGATCGGACGGCAGCGCGGCGAAGGCGACGCCGCCGTCCGACCATGCCTCGGCCAGGATCAGGCCGAGCGGCAGCACGAAGAAGAGCGCGAAGACGGCGACGCCCGGCGCCGCGAAGGCCAGCAGCACCGGGCGTGGAGCGAGCGCCGTCATCGCCTTGGCCGGCGGATCAGCGGCCGAGCACGGCCTTGGCCCAGCCGGCGTCGATCTCCGCCTTCTTGGCGGTCGCCTTGGCGATGTCGACCGGCTTCAGCTGGGGCGCGGGCGGCAGCTTGTCGGCGACGCCGGCGGGCAGGGCGACCCCCGGGACCGACGGGCGCACGAAGCCCTCGGCGAAGATGCCCTGGCCCTTCTCGGTCATGATGAAGTTCAGCCACAGCTTGCCGGCGTTCGGGTTCGGCCCGCCCTTGACGAGGCTGATCGCGTAGGGTGCCGCGGCCGAGGCCTCCTTCGGCATCACCACCGCGACGCTGTCGCCCATGCCGTCGACATGCTTGGCCTTCAGCCCGTCGTTCTCGTAGCCGATCCAGATCGGGATCTCGCCCTTGAGGAACTGGGCATAGGGGGTGGTGCCGACGGTGCGCAGCACGTTGCCCGCCTTCGACAGCTTGCCCAGGTACTCGAGCCCGGGCTGGACGTTGTCCATGTCACCGCCGTTGCCGAAGGCGGCGGCGAAGGCGACGACCTGCCCCTGCCCGGTCGAACGCGGGTCGAGATAGACGACGGCGTTCTTGTAGTCGGGCTTCAGCAGGTCGGCCCAGCTTGTCGGCACCGTCTTCACCAGCTTGGTGTTGACGAGGAAGGCGACGTTGAGCGTGTGGATGGTGAACCACTGGCCGGCCGGATGGCGGAACGGCTCGGGCAGCTTCTCGAAATTGACCGGCTTGAAGTCGGCGACGACGCCCTTGGCCACCGCGTCGAGCGCCGAGGCGGCGAAGTAGTAGGCGGTGTCCGCCTGCGGCCGGTTGCGCGCCTTGTCGAGCGCCACCACCGTCGCCGCCGAGCCGAGGTCGTTGTAGACCATCTCGATGCCGGGGTAGCGCGCCTGGAAGGCCTTGAACTGGGCCGCCCAGTTGGCCCAGGTCGGGCCCGTGTCGAAGGAGACGACGATCCCCTCCTTCTGCGCCGACTGGTAGAGCGCGCGCTCGCCGGCATAGAGCTCCGGCCCGTCGAAGGCCCGGGCGGCCGGCGAAAGAGCCAGGGCGGCGGCGATCGCCGGCCCGAGAATCCGCATCGTCATGGGTCAGGTCCTTCCTTCGTGGGTGGAGGCGGGGTGGGGCAGAAGCCGGATCGCGTCCGGCGGGATCTCGACCGCCGCCACCGCGTCCCGGGAATGGGTCTCGAGCAGCACGAGGCCGCCCGCGACCGCGAAGTCGACCCGCCGCGCGGCGCCGAGGAAACGGTCGGCGACGACGCGTCCGGGCAGCACGCCGGGCCGGCCGGCTGCGGCCGCGGCCAGCGGCCGCACACGCTCGGGCCGCACCAGCACCATGACCGCCGCACCCGCGGCGTCGGAGCCGGTGTCGCAGGCGAGTTCGCCCAGCGCCGTGCGCACCCGGCCCGGGCCGGCGACGGTGGCCGGCCACAGGTTCGACTGGCCGACGAAGGCCGCGATCTCGGCGTCCGCCGGCCGGTCGTAGAGCTCGCGCGGGCTGGCGACCTGGACCAGCCGGCCGGCGCGCATGACGCAGACGCGGTCGGCGATCGACAGCGCCTCCTCCTGGTCGTGGGTGACGAGGAGGGTGGCGATCGCGGCCTCGCGCTGGATGCGCCGGATCTCGTCGCGCATGCCGGCGCGGAGGCCGGGATCGAGCGCCGACAAGGGCTCGTCGAGGAGCAGTCCGTGCGGCCGGAAGACGAGCGCGCGCGCCAGCGCGACGCGCTGCTGCTGGCCGCCCGACAGCGCCGCCGGATGGTGCCCGGCGCGTTCGGCCAGACCGACCCGGGCCAGCATCTCGGCCGCCCGGCGCCGCCGCTCGCTCCGCCCGAGGCCGCGCACCTTCAGCGGATAGGCGACGTTTTCGAGTGCCGTCATGTGCGGGAAGAGCGCGTAGGACTGGAAGACGACGCCGAGGTCGCGCCCCTCGGCCGGCAGCGCCGTCATGTCGCGGCCGCCGATGGCGATCCGGCCGCGGTCCGGCCGCACGAAGCCCGCCAGGAGCTTCAGCATCGTCGTCTTGCCCGATCCCGACGGGCCGATCACCGCCACCAGTTCGCCCTCGCCGATCGCCAGCTCGATGTCGAAGACGCCGGCGTCGCCGCCCGGATAGCGGTAGGACACGCCCTCGTAGGCCAGCATCGCGGTCATGTGGCGCGCGCCAGCCGCGCCGTGCCGCCGCTCAGCAGCGAGGCCGTCACCGCCAGCACCAGCAGCACCACGGTCGCGGCACAGGCGAACCCGGTCGCGCCGTAGAAGGCCTGGAGCAGGACGATCGGGTAGGTCCGCGACAGGAAGCCGGCGACGAGGTTGGAGAGCTGGAACTCGCCGATCGAGAGGGCGGCCACGGTCAGCATCGAGGACAGCAGGCTGGCGCCGACCATCGGCAGGACGACATCCAGGAAGCGCGCCCGGAACGGCGCTCCCAGCGTCGCCGCCGCCTGCTCGAACTCCGCCAGACGAAGCTGCTGCATGTCGGCGGCGAGCGTGTTGACCGTATAGGGCAGGGTCAGGACGACATGGCCCGCCACCAGGAGCCAGAAGCTCCCGAGCCAGGGCAGCGTGTCCGACGAGAAGACCAGGATGAAGCCGAAGGCCAGCACCAGGTCCGGCACCGCGATCGGCAGCAGGGTGACGAGGCGGGCGGCGAGGCGCACCCCGCGCCGGGCCGCCGACTGGATCGCGTAGGCGAGGGGCAGGCCGATCAGGACGTTGAGGAGGCAGGTCAGGCCGACCACCTCGAGGCTGGTGACGAAGGCGCGGCGGAAGCTGGGGTCGCTCGCGACCTCGATATACCAGCGGCCGGTGAAGCCCGACGGCAGCAGCGAGTTGCTCCAGCTCTCGCCGAACGAGCCGACGAGCAGCAGCGCCATCGGGGCGAAGAGGAAGAGCAGGTAGACAATCGTGACGAATGCCATGGCCGCTCCGT
>NZ_JAYSFE010000035.1:3611-38135 GCF_041913585.1 Allostella sp. | reverse complement strand
TGAGGTCGCCGCGCACGGTGCAGCAGATGCAGCCGTTGTTCATCTCGAACACTTCCTCGTCGGCGTCGACGACGAGGTCGTTGTCGATGCCGATCTGGCCGAACTCGTTGACGATGACGGCGTACTTCCGGCCGTGCTGCTCGGTCAGGATGCGGTTCAGCAGGGTGGTCTTGCCGGCGCCGAGATAGCCGGTGAGGACGGTGACGGGGGTCGCCGACATGGCGGGAATGCTCCGTTGGCAAGGCGGGGGCGGTTCGCCCCGGTCTCCGGTGACTGGGTCGTGGCGTTACAGATAGGCAGGCGCAGCCGTCAAGATAATGCCGCTCGACCATCTCGGCGCTGGGCGCGGCGTCGCCGCCGCCCCCGCCCTTGCCGCCGCCCGGCCGGCGTCCTACGGTCGGCCTGCCCCATGACCCTCCCCGCCCTGGCCGCCCGCTGGTCGGCCCTGCAGCCGGCGACCCGCGGTCTCTGCTGGTTCGTCGCCGACCAGATCTTCCTCGTCTCGACCTTCGTGCTCATCAAGTGGCTGGGGGCGCACTACGCCGTCTTCCAGATCGTGTTCCTGCGGCTGGCGGTCGGCCTCGTCGTGCTCCTGCCGACGATCGTCCGCCTCGGCCCGGTCGCGCTGCGCACCCGGCAGTTCGGCGGCCACATGGTGCGCAACGTCTGCTCGACGGTCGGCATGTGCTGCAGCTACCTGGCGCTCACCCGCCTGCCGCTCGCCGACGCGACGCTGGTCAGCTTCACCGGCCCGCTCATCATGACCGTCCTGGCGGTGCTGCTGCTCGGCGAGAAGGTGCGCTGGCGGCGCTGGTCGGCGGTGGGCGTCGGCTTCTCCGGCGTCGTGCTGATCGCGCAGCCGAGCGCCGGGACGCCGCTCGACGCGCTCGCCATCGCGCTCTTCGGCACCTTCATCACCTGCCTCAGCGTCGCCACCGCGAAGAACCTGCTGAAGCACGAGCCGGCGATACAGGTCACCATCTGGTACACGGTGCTGTCGCTGGTCCTGGCGGCGCCGCTCGGCATCTGGTTCTGGGAGTGGCCGGCGGCGGCGGACTGGCCGCTCTTCGTCGGCATCGGCCTGCTGGCGACGGCCGGGCACTACTGCTTCCTGCGCGCCTACGCCGAGGCCGAGGCGGGCTACCTCGCGGGCTTCGGCTACCTCCGGCTGATCTTCGCCATCGCCATCGGCTATTTCGTGTTCGGCGAGGTGCCGACCGGCTGGACGCTGGCCGGCGCCGCCATCATCCTGTCGAGTGCGGTCTATATCGGCTGGCGCGAGGCGCAGGTCGGCCGGCGGGCGGGTCCCTCCCGCGGTGGTACGCCGCGCTGACCGCCCGCAAGCGGCGGTACGCCGCGCTGACCAACCGCAGGCGGCGCCACGCCGCGCCGGCCGCCGACATGGCCGCGGTTTGACGGCGGGCGGTGGCTCCCATAGGGTTCGCGCCCGGGGCGGGGCTCCCGACGTCCGGAACTTCGAGAATGCGTCTCGCCACTCTCCTCGTCGCGCTGTTCCTCGCCTGCTGGCCGGCCGAAGGCCGGGCGCGTCCCCTGCTCGCATCGGCGCTGGCGAACGACGGGCTGACCCGCATCTTCGCCGAGACGCTGATGGCCGAGGTCCGCCAGCGCCTTCCGGGCCTCGCCCTCGAAATCTCCCTCGACGGCCGGCTCGGCGGCGAGACCGAGCTCATCGACCAGCTGAAGTCGGGGGAGCACGAGCTCCATGTCGGCGTCATCCACGGCGCCGTCTACTATCCGGAGCTCGACGCGACGCTGGTTCCCTACCTCTTCCCCGACTTCGCGGCGATCGAGCGGTTCCTGGCGGGGCCGGTCGGCCGGCGCATGGCCGACGCGCTCGCCCGCCGCGGCAATGCCGTGCTCGTCGGCACCTACGACATGGGCCGGCGCTGGACGACGGCGAACCGGCCGATCGAGACGCTGGAGGACCTGCGCGAGATCAAGATCCGCATGGCGGAAGTGCCGCTCTGGATCAAGATCTGGGGCGGCATGGGGGCAGCGGTGACGCCGATCGCGGCACCCGAGGTCGCGGGCGCGCTGCGCGCCGGCGCCGTCGACGCCCAGGAGAACCTGCTCTCCAACATCGCCGGCCGCCGCACCTTCGACGGCCAGCACTATCTCGTCGAGACCGCCCACCACCACGGCTTCGCCTCGGTCCTCGCCAACCGCGCCTTCTGGCAGAAGCTGCCGGCCGAGCGCCGCCGGCTGCTGCAGGAGGCGATCGACCGGGCGACGGACGCCGCCACCGATGCGGTGCGGGCGGAGAATGCCCGCCTGCTGGCGCGCCTGGAGGCCGCCGGCATGGTGCGGCTGGTGCCCCGGCCGGAGTTCCGGCAGAAGGCGCTGCCGATCGTCGAGAAGGCGGTGCGCGAGACCCTGGCGCCCGGCGTCTACGAGGCGGCGCTGGCCGCCATCGAGGGTCGGCCCTGAACCCGAGACGACGCCGAGAGGAGAAACCCTGTGTCCGAGATGCCCACCGCGGCCGCCAAGCGCCGCAGCCTCGCCGCCCGCATCCGCGACGGCCGCTTCGTCGTGGCGCCCGGCATCTACGACATGATCTCGGCCCGCATGGCCGACCGCTTGGGCTTCGACTGCCTCTACATGACGGGCTTCGGCACCGTCGCCTCGCTGCTCGGGCTGCCCGATGCCGGCATCGCCACCTACAGCCAGATGGTCGAGCGGGTGGCGCGCTTCGCGGACGGCACCGCGACGCCGATCGTCGCCGACGCCGACACCGGCTATGGCGGGCTCCTCAACGTCGCCCATGCCGTCCGCGGCTACGAGGCGGCGGGGGCAGCCGGCATCCAGATCGAGGACCAGGAATTCCCCAAGAAATGCGGCCACACGCCCGGGCGGCGGGTGATTCCGCTGTCCGACATGGTGCGCAAGATCGCGGTCGCGGTGGACGCGCGCCGCGACGGCGACTTCCTGATCGTCGCCCGCACCGATGCCCGCACCACGCTCGGCCTCGACGAGGCGCTGCGGCGGGCGGAGGCCTACCGGCAGGCCGGAGCGGACATCCTCTTCGTCGAATCGCCGGAGAGCGAGGCCGAGATGGAGGAGATCGGCCGGCGCATCGACGCGCCGCTGCTGGCGAACCTCGTCGAGGGCGGGCGCACGCCGATGCTGACGCCGGCGCGCCTCGACGCCATCGGCTACGGCATGGCGATCTATCCGGGATCGGGCTTCCTCGCGACCGCGGCGGCGCTGGCCGGCATCTACGGCGCGATCCGGGAGACCGGCACGACCAACGGCGCGGCGACGCCGCTCTACCCGTTCGCCGAGATGACGCGCCTCATGGGATTCGAGGAGGTCTGGGCCTTCGAGCGCAAGTGGGCGGAGTAGGCCCGGCGACATTCGCTTGAAGGCCGCGCCGTGCGGCCTTATCTCAACCCCATCCGGATCACCCGAAATCACGAGACCACGAGGATCATGGCGACCCTTCCCATCCTCGTCGCCCCCGACCCGCGCCTGAAGCTCAAGGCCCAGCCGGTCGAGAGGGTGGACGAGACGGTCCGCACCCTGCTGGACGACATGCTGGAGACCATGTACGCGGCCCCCGGCATCGGGCTGGCCGCGCCGCAGGTCGGCGTCGCGCAGCGCATCCTGGTGCTCGACCTGGCGCGCGAGGGCGAGCCGCGCCAGCCGATGAAGGTCGTCAATCCGGAGATCGTCTGGGCATCCGACGACGACGCGGAGCACAACGAGGGGTGCCTGTCGGTGCCCGAGCACTATGCCGACGTGGTGCGGCCGGCCGAGGTCAAGGTCCGCTACCTCGACGAGACCGGCGCCCGGCGGGAGGTCCATGCGACCGGCCTGCTCGCCACCTGCCTCCAGCACGAGATGGACCACCTCGACGGCATCCTCTTCATCGACCATATCTCGGCGCTGCGCCGCAACATGATCCTGCGCAAGCTGCTGAAGGCCAAGCGCGCCACCGGCTGAGCCGTCCCTTGCTCCGCCTGATCTTCATGGGATCGCCCGTGTTCTCGGTGGCGATCCTCGACGCGCTGCTGGCGGCCGGGCACACGGTCGTCGCCTGCTACGCCCAGCCGCCGAAGCCGGTCGGGCGCGGCCACCGGGTGCAGTCCTGCCCGGTCCACGCCCATGCCGAGCGGCTGGGAATCCCGACCCGGACGCCGAGGAGCCTGCGATCCGCGGAGGCGCAGGCGGAGTTCCGCGGTTTCGGCGCCGACGCCGCGGTCGTCGCCGCCTATGGCCTGATCCTGCCGAAGCCGATCCTGGAGGCGCCGCGCCTCGGCTGCGTCAACGTCCATGCCTCGCTGCTGCCGCGCTGGCGCGGCGCCGCCCCCATCCAGCGCGCCATCCTGGCCGGCGACCGGGAGACCGGCGTCACCATCATGCAGATGGACGAGGGGCTCGACACCGGCGCGATGCTGCTGGCCGAGCGCCTCCCGATCGGGCCGCGCACCACGGCCGGCGAACTGCACGATGGCCTGTCGGCGCTCGGCGCCCGGCTCGTGGTGGCGGCGCTGGACGGCGTCGCAGCCGGCCGCATCCGTCCCCAGCCGCAGCCGACGGAGGGCGTCACCTACGCCGCCAAGCTTGACCGCAGCGAGGCCCGTCTCGACTGGCGCGGCGACGCCGATGCGGTCGACCGCGCGGTGCGGGCCCTCAACCCCTGGCCCGGCACGTGGTTCGAGTTCGCTGGCGAGCGCATCCGCGTGCTGGCGGGCGAACCGGCCGCCGGCGCGGCCGGCGCGGCCGGCACGGTGCTGGACGACCGGCTCCGGATCGCCTGCGGCGCCGGCGCCTACCGGCCGACGCGGCTGCAGCGCCCGGGCCGCGCCGCCACCGACGCCGACGCCCTGCTGCGCGGGTTCCCGATCCCGGCCGGCACCCGCCTGCCCTGCCCGTCCTGATGCCGCGCTTCCGGCTCCGGATCGAGTATCACGGCGGCGGCTTCGTCGGCTGGCAGCGGCAGACCAACGGCATGTCGGTGCAGGAGGCGGTGGAGACGGCGGTCCAACGGCTCGTCGGGAAGGCCGTCCGCGTCCACGCCGCGGGCCGCACCGACGCCGGCGTCCATGCCCTGGGGCAGGTCGCCCATCTCGACCTCGACCGCGACTGGCCGCCGGCGACGCTGCGCGACGCGCTCAACTTCCACCTCAAGCCGCACCGCGCGGCGGTGCTGGAGGCCGACCGGGTCGCCGACGATTTCGACGCCCGCCTCCACGCCAGGCGGCGGACCTATCGCTACCGCATCTGCGACCGCCGGGCGCCGCCGGTGCTCGATCTCGGCCGCGTCTGGCATGTGCCGCGCCGCCTCGACGCCGGCGCCATGGCGGCCGCCGCATTGCGGCTCGAAGGGCGCCACGATTTCACCACCTTCCGCGCCGCAGAATGTCAGGCGGCTTCGCCCGTGAAGACGCTCGACCGGCTGGCCGTCTCGCGGGACGGCGACGAGGTACGGATCGAAGCGGAAGCGCGGTCGTTCCTGCATCATCAGGTGCGCAACATGGTCGGCACGCTGAAGCTGGTCGGCGACGGCAAGTGGACCGCCGACGACGTGACCCGGGCCCTCGAGCGGCGCGACCGCGCGGCCGGCGGGCCGACCGCACCCCCCGACGGGCTCTATTTCGTCCGGGTCGACTATGTTTAGGGTGAACCGGGAATAGAGCTCGGCCGACGGACGTTCGATAGTCGTGCAACGAGGAGACCCTCGATGAGCAACCGCCTTCTGAAGATCGCGCTTCCCGCCCTGGCCGCGCTCGGCGTGCTCGCCGCGACGGCCCCCGCCGAGGCCCGCTGCTGGTGGGACCATTACGGCAACCGCGTGTGCAGCCGCCCGGCGCCGCCGCCCGTCTACGTCGCGCCGCCGCCGCCGGTCTACTACGCGCCGCCGCCGCGCTACTACGTCCCGCCGCCGCGCGCCTACTACGCGCCGCCGCCGCCGCGCTACTACGCGCCGCCGCCGCGGCCGGTCTTCAACTTCGGCCTGACCTTCTGACAGCCGAACCCGCGGGTCTTTTCGAAAGCGGACGGGCGCCCCCAGGGGCGCCCGTCTCGCGTTCGGGTTCCGGCTTCGGGCGCCGCGTCGGCCCTCAGGCGTAGATCGACTGCGCCATCCCGTTCACCAGGATGCCCAACGCCAGGTCGAGCACGACCACCCCGAACGCCGCCAGCCCGCTCACCGCCAGCGCCGTGCGGACGATGAACCATTCGTAGGCCAGGACCAGCATGGTGACGCCGAAGGCGATGCCCTGGGAGATACCGTCCGGCAGCAGGTCGAGCGCCGCCAGGCCGGTGGCGGCCAGGAAGAGGGCGACCTGGATCGGCGCCGACCAGTTGAAGGCGGTGACGAAGGCGAGGTAGCGGTCGCGGCGCCCGATCGCGCCCGTCAGGTGGAACATGGCGAGCGGGAAGGCCGTCCAGCTCGCGACGTAGGCGATCGCCTCGACCACGAGCAGCACGCCGGTGCCGCCCCTGGGCGGCTCCGGGAGGTCGCGGACGGCGATCAGGAGCGCGAAGAAGGGCAGCGTCAGGACGGCCGAGAAGAAGGACTTCCAGAACTGGTCGAGGCTGCCGTCGAACCGCGCCATGCCGGCGGGATCGCGGCAGGCGAGCCGCCAGGCGCCGTCGAGCGCCAGCAGGATCTCCGCCCGGGAGGGGATGGGCAAGGCGGCCCCGGCGCCTAGGCCGGCCGCGGGAAATAGGCGTGCAGGACCCGTTCGTAGATGCGGGCGAGCGTGCGGATGTCGTCGCTCCTCTGGCGCTCGTTGATCTGGTGCATGGTGTCGCCGACGCCGCCGAACTCGACGACCGGGCAGTAGGCCTGGATGAAGCGCGCATCCGAGGTGCCGCCGGTGGTGCTGAGCTCGGGCCGCCGGCCCACTTCCGCCTCGCAGGCGTCCTGGACGAGGCCGCTCAGGAGGCCCGGCTGGAAGACGAAGGATTCGCCGCTGACCTTGACCTCGAGGTCGTAGCGGCCGCCGACCGCGTCGAGCCGCTCGCGGATGCGGCGGATCAGCGTCTGGCTGGTATGGGCGTCGTTGAAGCGGATGTTGAAGACGGCCTTCGCCTCGGCCGGGATGACGTTGGTCGCCGGGTTGCCGACGTCGACGGTCGCCACCTGGAGTGTCGAGGGCTCGAAATGGGCGGTGCCGTCGTCGAGCGGCTCCTCGGTCAGCCGCGCCAGCATCCGCACCAGCCGGTGGATCGGGTTGTCGGCGAGATGCGGGTAGGCGACGTGGCCCTGGGTGCCGTGGACGGTGAGATAGGCGTTGAGGCTGCCGCGCCGGCCGATCTTGATCATGTCGCCGAGCGCCTTGGGATTGGTCGGCTCGCCGACGATGCAGGCGTCCGGGACCTCGCCCGCCGCGGCCAGCGCCGCCAGCATCTTCTTCGTGCCGTTGATCGACGGCCCTTCCTCGTCACCGGTGATGAGGAGGCTGATCGAGCCGCCGAAATCCGGGCCCCGGTCGGCGAGGAAGGACGCGGCCGCCGCGGTGAAGGCGGCGATCGCGCACTTCATGTCGGACGCGCCGCGGCCCCAGACCCAGCCCTCCCGCTCCTCGCCGGCGAAGGGGTCGAAGCGCCACGCGTCGGTTTTGCCGGTCGGCACCACGTCGGTATGGCCGGCGAAGCAGAAATGCGGCCGGCCCTGGCCGATGCGGGCGAAGAGATTGTCGACGTCGGGGGTGCCCGGCTCCGAGAAGGGCATCCGGCGGGTGCGGAAGCCCAGGCCCTCGAGCTGGCCGCCCAGCGTGTCGAGCACCCCCGCCTCGACCGGGGTCACGCTGGGACAGCGGATGAGCGCCTGGGTCAGCGCGACCGGGTCGAGGGTGAGGTTCATCGGCTCAATCGCGCAAGAGGTCGTTGATCGAGGTCTTGGACCGGGTGCGCTCGTCGACGCGCTTGACGATGACGACGCAATAGAGGCTGGGGCCCGGGCTGCCGTCGGCGAGCGGCTTGCCCGGCATCGCGCCCGGCACCACCACCGAATAGGCCGGGACGCGGCCGTACATCACCTCGCCCGTCGAACGGTCGACGATCTTGGTGGTGGCGCTGATGAAGCAGCCCATCGACAGGACCGAGCCGCGCTCGACGATGACCCCCTCGACGACCTCGCTGCGGGCGCCGATGAAGCAGTCGTCCTCGATGATGACGGGATCGGCCTGCAGGGGCTCCAGCACGCCGCCGATGCCGACGCCGCCCGAGAGGTGGCAGTTCTTCCCGATCTGGGCACAGGAGCCGACGGTCGCCCAGGTGTCGACCATGGTGTTCTGGCCGACATGGGCGCCGACATTGACGAAGCTCGGCATCAGCACGGCGCCCGGGGCGATGTAGGCGGAGCGGCGGACGACGCAGTTCGGCACGGCCCGGAAACCGGCGTCGCGGAAGCGGTTCTCGCCCCAGCCGGCGAACTTGGACGGGACCTTGTCGAACCACGGCGACGGCCCGCGCTCGGGATCGGTCGGGCCGCCCGGCACCGGCACCATGTCGTTGAGGCGGAAGGACAGCAGCACCGCCTTCTTGAGCCACTGGTGGACCTGCCACTTCCCGTCCTTCGGCTCGGCCACCCGCGCCTTGCCGCCGTCCAGCGCGTCGAGCGCCGCCTCGACGGCGTCGCGGACCTCGCCGCGGGTCGCGGTCGAAAGCTCGGCACGACGCTCCCAGGCGTCGTCGATGACGGGTTGCAGGCGGTCGAGTTCCATCTGGGTCGGCCTTCCGGAATTGCGGGGGTGGGGGCAGGAGCGGCGGCGAACATTGGCCGCGCCCGGCCGAACCTGTCAACCGGGCCTGCCGCGCCCAACAGCAATGCCATATAGAGCGACCGGATCGGGGTGCTATACTACCGCTAGTCAATTCGGGGCGGAACGAGAGAGGACGGGCAATGGCGGTCTTGGTGCTCACCCAGGGGAACGACATCCAGCTCGGAACCGAGGCGGCGGATCTGATCCAGGCCCTCGACGGCGCCGACAGCGTCAACGGTGCCGGCGGCGACGACACGCTGGAAGGCGGGCCCGGCAACGACACCATGATCGGGCTCGGCGGCAACGACGTGATCTTCGGCGGCCAGGGCGCCGACATCCTCTACGGCTCGGCCGGCCACGACGCCGTCTATGCCGGGCAGGGCGCCGACCAGGTCTATGGCGGCAACGGCAACGACTTCCTCTACGGCAACGACGGCGACGATTCGATCCGCGGCGACGTCGGCAACGATCTCGTCAACGGCAACCGCGGCACCGACACCGTCGAGGGCGGCGACGGCAACGACACGCTGAACGGCGGCGCCGACGACGACCTGCTGCTCGGCCAGGCCGGCACCGACACGCTCTTCGGCGACGTCGGCGACGACACCGCCGAGGGCGGGGACGCGAGCGACATCATCTTCGGCAACACCGGCGACGACCTGCTGGTCGGCGGCACCGGCAACGACACCGTCTATGGCGGCAAGGACGACGACATCCTGCTCGGCAACGCCGGCGACGACGTGCTGGCGGGCGAGATCGGCGACGACACCCTGACCGGCGGCGCCGGCGAGGACGAGTTCGTCTATTCGCCGGGCGACGACCAGGACCGCATCACCGACTTCGTCGCCGGCGAGGACCTGGTCGACCTGTCCGAGTTCGGCTTCGCCAGCTTCAACGCGCTCCTGTCGGCGACGACCCTGACCAGCACCGCCGGTTCGATCACCGTCGATTTCGGCAGCGGCGACGTCCTCACCATCTCCGGCATCAACCAGCTCTCGGAGGACTATTTCATCCTCTGACGCCGATCCCGGCGGCGGCCGTCGCCAGGAACGCGCCGGAGACCGCCCCGGCGGCGCGCCGCCGGGGCCGCGCCTCAGGCCCGGTCGCGGCGGATGAGGGTGCCGACGCCGTGGGCGGTGAAGATCTCGAGCAGCACCGAGTGCGGCACCCGGCCGTCGAGGATGACCGCCGCCTCGACGCCGCCGTCCACCGCCTCCAGGCAGGTCTCGACCTTGGGGATCATGCCGCCGGTGATGGTGCCGTCGGCGATCAGCCGGCGGACGTCGGCGTCGGTCAGTTCCGGCAGCAGGGCGCCCGCCTTGTCCTTGACCCCCGAGACGTCGGTCAGCAGCAGCAGGCGGGTCGCCTTCAGCGCCGCGGCGACGGCACCCGCCACCGTGTCGGCATTGATGTTGAAGGTCTCGCCCTCCGGCCCGAGGCCGATCGGGGCGATGATCGGGATGATGCCCGCCTTCTGCAGCGAGGCGATGATGGAGGTGTCGATCGCCTTCGGTTCGCCGACGAAGCCGAGGTCCAGCACCTTCTCGATGTTGCTGTCGGGGTCGCGCCGGGTGCGGGTCAGCTTCTCGGCACGGATCAGGCCGCCGTCCTTGCCCGACAGGCCGACGGCGACGCCGCCCGCCGCGCTGACCATGGCGGCGAGCTGCTTGTTGATGGCGCCGGACAGGACCATCTCGACGATCTCGACCGTCTCGCGGTCGGTGACCCGCAGCCCGTCGACGAACTCGCTCTTGATCTTGAGGCGCGCCAGCATGGCGCCGATCTGCGGCCCGCCGCCGTGTACGACCACCGGGTTGATGCCGACCTGGCGCAGCAGCACGATGTCGCGGGCGAAGAGTTCGGCCACCCGCTCGTCGCCCATGGCGTGGCCGCCATACTTCACCACGAAGGTCTTGCCCGCGTAGCGCCGCATGTAGGGCAGCGCCTCGGAGAGCGTCGCGGCCTTGGCGAGCCATTCGGTGCGGGAGGTGTCGGCAGCGGTCATCGGCAGGGACCCCGGGGCCTTGGGCAGAGGAAAAGGGCCGGGACTGTATCCGATCGCCGGGCCGTCGCCAACGCGCCGGCGCGTGACGGTTTCAGGTCGCCGGCGGGTCGGCGAGCCGCGCCAGCATGGCCCGCAGTTCGGGAATGCCGATACCGCCGCGCGCGCTGGTCTCCAGGACCACCGGATGCGCCGCGACATGGGTCGCCGCCTCCTTGGCGACCGCGGCGCGGGTGCGCGCGAGTTCCTCGCGCCTGGGCTCGTCCGCCTTGGTGAGGACGACCTGGTAGGAGACGGCGGCCTGGTCCAGCATCTTCATCCAGCCGCGGTCGCTGTCCTTCAGCCCGTGGCGGGCGTCGACCAGGAGGCACAGGCGCTGCAGCGTCGGCCGGCCGCGCAGGTAGGCGTCGATCATCCGCACCCACGCCGCGGTCTCGCTGCGCGACACCTTCGCATAGCCGTAGCCCGGCATGTCGACGAGCGTCAGCCGGTCGCCGAGGCGGAAGAAATTGAGCTGGCGGGTGCGCCCCGGCGTGTTCGAGGTGCGGGCGAGCGCGTTGCGGCCGGTCAGCGCATTGATGAGGCTCGACTTGCCGACGTTCGAGCGGCCGAGGAAGGCGACCTCCGGCAGGTCGATCGGCGGCAGGTCCTTGGCCGTGGTCGAGGCCCAGAAGAAGCCGCACTCCTGGGCGAAGAGCAGGCGCCCGGCCTCGATCGCCTCGGCGTCGAGTTCGGGCGCCTCCTGGACGCTGGGGCCCTCGGCGGTCAAGTCAGGCCACCGGTCAAGTCACGTCACCGCTCAAGTCAGGCCGCGCCCGCGCGCCGCATGATGACCC
Source organism: Allostella sp. (assembly GCF_041913585.1). Taxonomy (NCBI): domain Bacteria; kingdom Pseudomonadati; phylum Pseudomonadota; class Alphaproteobacteria; order Rhodospirillales; family Allostellaceae; genus Allostella; species Allostella sp. The sequence continues at coordinate 26,562 of NZ_JAYSFE010000035.1, read as the reverse complement.
ACTGCTGCAGGATCGACAGCAGGTTGTTCCAGGCCCAGTAGATGACGAGGCCGGCCGGGAAGGCCGCCAGCATGTAGGTGAAGACGATCGGCAGGACCATGAACACCTTGGCCTGGATCGGGTCCGGCGGCTGCGGGTTCAGCTTCTGCTGCAGGAACATGGTCACGCCCATGATGAGCGGCCAGGCGCCGATCATGAGGATATGGGGCGGCGTCCAGGGAATGAGCCCGAACAGGTTGAAGATGGTCGTCGGATCGGGCGCCGAGAGGTCGCGGATCCAGCCGTAGAACGGCGCGTGCCGCATCTCGATGGTGACGAACAGCACCTTGTAGAGGGCGAAGAAGACCGGGATCTGCACCAGGATCGGCAGGCAGCCCGAGGCCGGGTTCGCGCCCTCCTTGCGGTACAGGGCCATCATCTCCTGGTTCAGGCGCTGGCGGTCCTCGCCGTACTTCTCGCGCAGTTCCATCATCTTCGGCTGGAGCAGCTTGAGCTTGCTCATCGACCGGTAGGACTTGTTGGCGAGCGGGAAGAACGCGAGCTTGATCAGCACCGTCAGCAGCAGGATGGCGAGGCCGAAATTGCCGAGCCAGCGGTAGAAATAGTCGATGACGTAGAAGATCGGCTTGGTCAGGAAGTAGAACCAGCCGAAGTCGATGGCGCGGTCGAAGCGCTGGATGCCGAGCCGGTCGCGGTAGTCGTCGAGGAGATGGACCTCCTTGGCGCCGGCGAAGACGCGGTGCGTCGTCTCGGCGGTGGCGCCGGGCTGGATCGTCCGCGCGGCGCCGAGATAGTCGGCCTGGTAGGCGTCGTCCGCCCCCCGCTTCTCCCAGGTGAACCGGCTCTCGACCGCCTCCGCCTGGTCGGGGATGAGCGTGACCAGCCAGTACTTGTCGGTGAAGCCGACCCAGCCGCCGGTCGTCGCCTGCTTCACCTCCTTCTGGTCCTTGATGCCGGAATAGCTGATCTCGCGCAGGGTGCCGTCGGTGACGCCGATCAGGCCCTCGTGGAGGATGAAGAAGCCCTCCGTGTGCGGCGTCGGCCAGCGCTTGGTGAGCGCATAGGGCAGCAGCGAGACCGGGGTCGTTCCGGTGTTCTCGACCCGGTCCGTCACCGTCATCAGGAAGTTGGCGTCGAGCGTCAGGGTGCGGCGGAAGACGAGGCCCTGGCCGTTGTCCCAGACCAGCGTCAGCGGCTGGTCGGTGCCGAGCACGCCGCCCTCCGCCCGCCACACCGTATCGTCCTTGGGCAGCGCGACCTCGCGGCTGTCCGTTCCCGGGATCCAGCCGAACTGCACGAAATAGGGCCGCGCGGTGTCGGACGGCGACAGGAGGTCGATGAGCGGGCTGTCCGGTCGCACCGTCTCGCGGTAGTCCTTCATCGTCAGGTCGTCGATGCGGCCGCCGCGCAGCGACACCGACCCCTTGAGGCGCCGCGAATCGATCGGCACCCGCGGCGCGCGCGCCAGCGCGGCATCCCGCTGCAACAGCTGGCCGGCGCCGACGGCCGCGCCAGGGGCGCCGGCCGGCTGGGCGCCCGGCGCCCCCGGCGGGGCGGCGTCTCCCGACGGCTTGGCCGCCTGCTCGGCCTGCTGCTGGGCCTGCCGTACCGCCTCCTGCTGGGGCTTCTGCACGAAGAACTGGAAGCCGAGCAGGATGGCGATCGAGATCGCGATCGCGAAGATCAGGTTCTTTTGATCGGTCATCGGAAGGTCCGCGACGGGAGGGTGGCTACCGCCGATGTCCGGCGCAGCGGGAATGGGTGCAGGGCGCCGCCGGCGGGGTCCTGGTCGGACCTGCCGGTGGAACGGGGTCGTATCCGGCAGAACCCCACGGATGGCAACGGGCCAGTCGACGCAGGGCGAGCCAGCCGCCGCGCAGCGCCCCATGGCGGCCGAGCGCCTCGATCGCATAGGCCGAGCAGGTCGGCTCGAAGCGGCAGGAGGAGGGCAGGATCGGCGACAGCACCCATTGGTAGGCGCGCACCGCCAGCACCAGCAGCCGGGTCATGGCGCTCATGCCTCCGCCCCCGCCGCCGGCCGGCGGCGCTGGACGCGGGCGAGCGCCGTCTCGAGGTCGGCCACGAGGTCGGGGAACGTCCGCTCGACCGTGCCGTCGCGGGCGATCACCACATAGTCCCAGCCGGCAAGGCCGCTCCGCGGCATGACCTGGGCCACCGCCGCGCGCAGGCGGCGGCGGGCGCGGTTGCGCACCACGGCGCCACCGATCTTGCGGGTTGCGGTGAAGCCGACGCGGGGCGGCCCGGGGGCCACCGCGTCGTCGGTTCGTTCACAGGCCTGGAGGACCAGCCCCGGGGCGGCCCATTTCCGCCGTGCGGCGGCGACGCGGAGGAATTCCGACCGCTGCGTCAGCCGTCCGACGGCCGACGCCATCAGGCCGAGAGGCGCTTCCGCCCCTGCGCCCGGCGGTTCTGGATGACCTTGCGGCCGCCCACGGTCGCCATGCGGGCCCGGAAACCATGGCGGCGCTTGCGGATGAGGCGGCTCGGCTGATAGGTGCGCTTCACGGCACAGGCTCCGAGTAAAGTCGTCGTTTTTCGGGAGTGCGGGCTTATACGGGAGGCCCGGGAGCAAGTCAACGCGCGAGGGAGGCATCCGGCGGACATGAACGGCATCGAGGCCGACCTCTGCGTGATCGGCGCCGGCGCGGCCGGCCTCGGCGTCGCCGCCGGTGCCGCGCAGATGGGGGCGCGAACGGTCCTGGTCGAGCGCGACCGGATGGGCGGGGACTGCCTGCACACCGGCTGCGTGCCCTCCAAGGCGCTGCTCGCCGCCGCGGCCCGCGCCGCGACGGCCGGTGACGCCGGCCGCTTCGGGATCGACGCCGGCCCGGTCCGGGTCGATTTCGACCGGGTCCGGGCCCACGTCCGGCGCACGATCGACGCCATCGCGCCGCACGATTCGGAGGCACGGTTCTCCGGCCTCGGCGTCACCGTCCTGCGTGCCGACGCCCGCTTCACCGGCCCGGCCGAAGTCCATGCCGGCGACACGGTGGTCCGCGCCCGGCGCTTCGTCGTCGCCACCGGCTCGACCCCGAGCGTGCCGGACGTTCCCGGGCTCGGCCAGGTGCCCTACCTCACCAACGAGACGGTGTTCGACCAGCCGGCGCTGCCCGGGCATCTCGTCGTCATGGGCGGCGGCCCGGTCGGCATCGAGATGGCACAGGCCCACCGCCGGCTCGGCAGCCGGGTGACGCTGCTGGAGCGGGACCGCATCCTCGCCCGCGACGACCCGGAACTGGTGGCCGTCGTCCGCGACCGGCTGACGGCGGAGGGGGTGACGATCCGCGAGGGCGTGCATATATCCGCGGCGACCGCCGTCGACGGGCAGGTCGTCGTCGCGCTGGCCGACGGCGGCACGCCGGTCACCGGCAGCCACCTGCTGGTCGCGACCGGCCGGCAGCCGACGGTGTCGGGGCTCGGCCTGGACGCGGCCGGCATCGTCTTCACCCCGGCCGGCATCACCGTCGACCGGCACATGCGGACCAGCAACCGCCGCGTCTTCGCGCTGGGCGACGTCGTCGGCGGCTGGCAGTTCACCCACATGGCGGGCTATCAGGCGGGAATCGTGTTGCGCAACGCCCTGTTCCGCTGGCCCGCCCGCCTCGATGGTCGGGCCGTCCCGCGCGTCACCTATTGCGACCCCGAACTCGCCGCGGTCGGCCTGTCGGAGGCGGAGGCCCGCCGGTCCGGCGCCGCCGTCCGGGTGCTGCGCGCCAGCTTCGCCGACAACGACCGGGCGCGCGCCGAGGGCCGCCCCGAGGGGCTGGTCAAGGTCGTGACCGGCCGGCGCGGCCGCATCCTCGGCGCCGCCATCGCCGGCGCCCATGCGGGCGAGCTGATCCAGCCCTGGGTGCTGGCGATCGGCCGCGGCCTCGGCATCGGCGCGATGGCCGCCATGGTGGCGCCCTATCCGACGCTCGGCGAGGCGAGCCGCCGGGCCGCCGGCGACTGGTTCGCGCCGACCCTCTTCGGGCCCCGGGTCCGGCGCATCGTCCGGCTTCTCGGGCGGCTGGGCTGAGCCGGATGCGACCCGACGGCATGCGCCCGGTGACCGGCCTGTCGGGCCGGCTGCTGCTGATGACGGTCGCCTTCGTCATGCTGGTCGAGGTGTTCGTCTACGCGCCGTCGGTCGCCCGTTTCCGGCTCGACTGGCTGGAAGCGCGCGTGAGCGCGGCGCAGCTCACGGTCATCGCCCTCGAGGCGACGCCGGACCAGTCGGTGACGACCGAGCTGGCGAACCGGCTGCTCGACCAGGTGGGCGCCCACGCCATCGTCGTGCCGCCGACCGCGACCGCCGTGCGCCGGGGCATCTTCCGCGACATGCCGCCGGCCATGGACCTGTCGCTCGACCTCCGGTCGCCCGGCTTCTTCCCCCTGATCGCCGACGCCTTCGGAACCCTGCTGCACTCGGGCGACCGCGTCCTGTGGGTCCAGGCCGAGGCGCCGGAGCTCGCCGGCGGCCGGATCGACCTGCTGCTCGACGAGGCGCCGCTGCGCCGCGCCATGATCGCCTTTTCCTGGCGCATCCTCGGCCTGTCGCTGCTGATCTCGTTCCTCACCGCCGCCCTCGTCTTCGTCACGCTGCGCTGGATGATCGTCCGCCCGCTGCGCGACATCACCCGCAGCATCCTGCTCTTCCGGGAGAACCCGGAGGACGCGACGCGGATCGACGCCCCGGCGCAGCGCAGCGACGAGATCGGCATCGTCCACCGCGAACTCGCCGCCATGGAGGAGACGGTGCGCCAGTCGCTGCGCCAGCGCGCCCGGCTGGCGGCGCTGGGCGAGGCGGTGACGCGGATCAACCACGACCTGCGCAACATCCTGACGACGGTCAGCCTGCTGTCGGACCGGCTCGGCGCCAGCGACGACCCCGAGGTGCGGCGGGTCTCGCCGACCCTGATGGCGGCGATCGACCGGGCGGTGCAACTGTGCCAGCGCACGCTCGATTTCGCGCGCGACGGCGGGCCGCTCCTCAAGCGCACGCGCTTTCCGCTGGCCGACCTGGTGGCGGAACTGACGCCGGTCCTGAGCGCCCCCGACGGCCGCCCGTTCCTGGTCGACAACCGGGTCGCCCCCGGGGTCGATCTCGAAGCGGACCGCGACCTCGTCTTCCGCGTGCTCTCCAACCTCGGCCACAACGCCGCCGCGGCCGGAGCGACCCGGTTGACGGTGACGGCCGCCGCCGAGGGGCCGGACCTCGCCATCGAGGTCGGGGACGACGGGCCGGGCCTGCCCCCCAAGGCCATGGCCAATCTCTTCCAGCCCTTCGCCGGCGCCGGCCGCAGCGGCGGCACCGGCCTCGGTCTCGCGATCGCGCGCGAACTGATGCGCGCCCATGGCGGCGACATCGTGCTGACGCAGAGCGATGCCGCCGGCACGATCTTCCGCCTGCGCCTGCCGGCGGCGGCCGACGCCGGCAACCGCGCCGCCTGACGCGGCGCGAGGTCGCGGACGGCGCCGTTCCGCGCTATTCTTATGGGTTCGTGGAGCGAACCGGACGGAGCGGCGGACGATGGTCGGGCGGTGGATTCTGGGCGGTCTGGTGGGGGCGATCGGCATCGTCGGCCTGAACATGGCGGCGACCATCCATCAGCCGGGCTTCTACTGGCTCGGCCTCGGCATGGCCGCGGCGGCCGTCGCCTACATCTTCCTCCTCGTCAAGCGGAGCTTCGACGAGGCAGAGCGCGGCGGGCGGCGCTGAACCGCCCGCCGGCCCGGTGCCGGACAGGGATGCCTAGACCGCGATGATGGACCCGCCGGTCGACGGGTCGGCACCGCCGGTGACGCGGTCGCCCTCGACCAGGATGGCGTGCACGCGGGCGCAGATGTAGGGCTGGACGCTGCGGATGGTGCGGTAGCCCATCGCCGCCAGCGCCTCGCAGGTCAGCACCGGGATGCGCGAGGCGACGTCGATGACGTCGCCGGTGGCCGAGAAGCGCGGCGCGTTCACCGCCTCGACCACCGACATGCCGTGGTCGACCACGTTGAGGATCACCTGGAGGATGCCCATCGGGATGTTCGACCCGCCGGGCGCGCCGAGGATCAGGTAGGGCTTGTCGCCCTTGAACAGGATCGACGGCGACATCGAACTGACCCGGCGCTTGTTCGGCGCCAGCGACTGCGCCCGGCCGGGCCGCGGGTCGAACATCGCCATCGCGCCGTTGTACATGAAGCCGAGGCCGGGGGTGATGACGCCCGACTGCATGCCCAGCGTGTGGGTCATGCTGACGGCGTTGCCCTCGCTGTCGAGGGTGCAGAGATGGGTGGTGTCGGCGCCCTCCTTCGACCCGCCGGCGCGCGGCACGTGCGCCACCTCGCCGCGCCGGATCGCCTCGGCGTCGGCGCGGGCCGCCTCGCGGTCGAAAATCGCCTCGGCCGGCACGTCGACGAACCTGGGGTCGCCGATGTCGCGGTCCTTGACGATCTGGGCGCGCTTCATCGCCTCGGCGACGACGCGGATGTATTCGGGCGTGTTGACGCCCAACGCCTTGAGGTCGAAATGCTCGAGGATGTGCAGCATCCGCAGCAGCATGGCGCCGCAGCCGGGGGGTGGGTTGCTGGAGACCCGCAGGCCGCGGTAGCTGCCCCAGACGGGCGGCGTCCATTCCGCCTCGTACTGCTCGAGATCGGCCTTGGCCAGCAGGCCGCCGCGGGCGGCGAAGTCCTCGGCGATCCGGTCGCCGATGGCGCCGTGATAGAAGGCGGCGGGACCGTCGGCGGCGATGGTGCGCAGGCTGCGGCCGTAGTCGGGGTTGGTCACGGTCGTCCCCGGCGCATGCGGCTGGCCGTCGGCGCCGAAGAAGAGCGCGGCGTATTCCTTGGTGTAGCGGATGCGGTCGATGAGTTCGACCCGGCCCATGTTTTCCGTCGTCGTCCAGTAGTTGTGGACGTGCGGGGTGATGCGGTAGCCCTCCTCGGCGATGCGCGCGGCGGGCAGCACCACCTCGGCCCAGGGCAGGCGGCCATAGAGCTTGTGCATGCCGTGCAGCCCGGCGATCGTCCCCGGCACCGCCACCGCCTGGTAGCCGAGGTCGTTGACCCGGCCCTTGAGGACGAACCCGAAGCCGTCGCGCGTCTCGTATTCCAGGAGGTCGCGCCACATGTCGGGCCGCACGGCGAGCGGCGCCTTCGAGAAGAAGTTGATGACGGCGTGGACGCCCAGCTTCGGCAGGTAGACATGGCCGGCGCCGAAGCCGGCGATGCCGCACATCATCTGGTCCATCACGCCCTGGGCGAAGGCGGTGGCGACCGCCGCATCGACGGCGTTGCCGCCGGCCAGGAAGATGCGCGCGCCCACCTCGGCCGCGTCGTTCTGCGGCGCGACGACCATGCCTCGTTGCATCGAAATCCTCTCCGGGATGTGCGGGGCCGAACGGCTCCACCTCAGGACCGCGGCAGGATAGAACCCGGCCCGCGCCGCGTCACCATCCGAGCGCGCCGCGCCGCCGGGCAGGGATTGATCCGCGAACCGGGAGCGGCAATCCTGCCCTCGGAGACATAGGCGGCTGCGCGAAAGGACGCTGGCCCGTGCAACTCGGTCCACGCTTCGACACCGGCGCCGCTCGCGGTGGCCGCCCCGTGACCCGGCCGCTCCGGCTGCCGGCGATCCTGGCGTTCGTCCTGCTCGCCCTGTGGTCCGGCGCCGGGCGGGCGGACGGGCCGCCGCAGCCGCTGCGGGTGCAGTTGCAGTGGTTCCACCAGGCGCAGTTCGCCGGGTTCTACGTCGCCGAGGCGCTGGGCTTCTACGATCAGGCCGGCCTCGACGTCGAACTCCGCGAGGGCGGCGTGCCGCCGGCCGGCGGTCCCGCCGTCCAGCCATTGGAGGCGCTGCTGCGCGGCGAGGCCGATGTCGCCCTCGCCTGGCTGACCAACGCCCTGGCCGCCCGCCGCGACGGGGCGGACGTGGTCAACATCGCGCAGATCTTCCGCCGCCCCGGGACCGCCCTGCTATGCCGCCGCAGCGCCGGCATCCGCCGGCCGGCGGACATCGCCGGCCGGCGGATCGGCGTCTGGAACCTCGGCGACCAGCACGAAGTCGAATTCTGGCTCGCCGGCCATGGGCTCCGAGCGGCGTCGGTCGTCCTGGTCGCGCAGCGGCCGGACGGACGCGACCTCGTCGAGGGCGATGTCGATTGCGCCACCGTCATGACCTACAACGAATACTGGAAGGTGCTGGACGCCGGCCTCGCGCCGTCCGACCTCTATGTCGTCCGCTTCGCCGACCACGGTGCCGGGTTTCTCGAGGACGGGCTCTACGTCCGCGGCGAGGCGCTGGACGACCCGGCGGCGCGCGAGCGGCTGGTGCGCTTCGCCAGGGCCACCGCCGAGGGCTGGCGCCACGCGCGCGAGAACCCCGAGGAGGCGCTCGCCACCGTCATGCATGTCGCGCCGGGCGCCGACCGCCAGCACCAGCGGCGGATGCTGGACACGGTCCTCGGCCTGGCCGAGCCCGAGCGCGATTTCGGCCTCCTCGACCTCGCGAGCTTCGACCGCAGCATCGAGATCATCGGCCGCGGCAGCGGCGATCCGGCCGCGGTGCGCGCGGCCGCGCGCGGTGCCTGGACCCACACGATCCAGCTCGAGGCCCGCCCCGGCGGCACCCAGCATCACGTTCTCACGCCCGCCGTCCGCCATCAGTTCCGCCTCGCCGTCGAGGCGCGCTGGTTCTACGGGCTCGACCTCGTCGGCACGCTCGCCTTCGGGCTCGCCGGCTTCATGCGCGCCGTGCAGCGCCGCTACAATCTCTGGGGCGCCTTCATGCTGACGCTGCTGCCGGCCACGGGCGGCGGCACGCTGCGCGACCTGCTGGTCGGCGGCGACCGGCATCCACCCTTCATCTTCACCGACCCGACCTACATCTCGCTGGTCCTGGCGACGGTCGCCATGGGAACCCTGGCGCTGCGGGTCTTTCCGCCCCAAGCGGCGCAGTCGCGGTCCTTCGGACAGGCCATGGCGGTGCTCGACACCGTCGGCCTCGCGGTCTTCGCGGTCATCGGCGCCAAGGTGGCCCTGGTTGCCGACCTCGCGTGGTTCTGGATTCCGATCTGCGCCGCGCTGACCTGCGCCGGCGGCGGCATGCTGCTCGACATCGTCACCGGGCGCGAGCCGCGGACGTTCCACGGCGAGCCCTACGAGGAGATCGCGGTCGCCGGCGGCCTGCTGCTCTACGGCCTGCTGCTCGTCGCCAACCACTACGAGCATGCGGCCTGGCTGGTGACCGCGGCCGTCGCCGTCACGATCGCCGCCGTGTTCGCCGCCCGCATGCTGGCGATCGCGACCGGCCAGCGCTCGTTCCGGCTCGGTTCGCGGCCGCCGCCCGGGCGGCGGTGACGCCACCGCCGTCGCCGGCGGTGGCGTCGCCCGCCGTCACGCCGCGGCGGCGAGGTCGACCGGCTCGTTGCGGATCAGGTAGTCGAAGGCGGAGAGCGCGGCCTTCGAGCCCTCGCCCATGGCGATGACGATCTGCTTGTAGGGGACGGTCGTCGCGTCGCCGGCGGCGAACACGCCGATGGCCGAGGTCTGGCCGCGGGCGTCGACCTCGATCTCGCCGCGCTGGCTGAGACCGATGGCACCCTTCAGCCACTCCGTGTTCGGCACCAGGCCGATCTGCACGAAGATGCCGTCGAGTTCGACCCGCCTGGTCTCCCCGGTCGTGCGGTCCTGGTAGGACAGGCCGACCACCCGGGCGCCGTCGCCATGCACCTCGGTCGTCTGGCCGGACGTCACGATGGCGACGTTGGGCAGCGAGCGCAGCTTGTTCTGCAGCACCGCATCGGCCCGCAGCTTGCCGTCGAATTCGATCAGCGTGACGTGGGCGACGATGCCGGCGAGGTCGATCGCGGCCTCGACGCCGGAATTGCCGCCGCCGATCACCGCGACGCGCTTGCCCTTGAACAGCGGGCCGTCGCAGTGCGGACAGTAGGCGACGCCCTTGTTGCGGTATTCGGCCTCGCCCGGCACGTTCATCTGCCGCCAGCGGGCGCCGGTCGAGAGCACGACCGAGCGGGCGCGGAGCACGGCGCCGTTGGCGAGTTCGACCTCGGCCAGCCCGCCCGGCACCGGGGCCGGGGTCAGCCGCACCGCGGTCTGCAGGTTCATCACGTCGACCGCGTAGTCGCGGACATGCTGCTCCAGCGCCGCGGCCAGCTTCGGGCCCTCGGTGTGCGACACGGAGACGAAGTTCTCGATGCCCATCGTGTCCAGCACCTGGCCGCCGAAGCGCTCGGCGACGATGCCGGTGCGGATGCCCTTGCGGGCGGCATAGATCGCGGCCGCGGCGCCGGCCGGGCCGCCGCCCACCACCAGCATGTCGAAGGCCGCCTTGCCCTTCAGCTTCTCGGCCTCGCGCGCCTCGGCGCCGGTGTCGAGCCTGGCCAGGATCTGGTCGAGCGTCATGCGCCCCTGGGCGAAGGGCTCGCCGTTGAGGAACACCGCCGGCACCGCGAGCACGCCGCGCGCCTCGACCTCCTGCTGGAACAGTGCGCCGTCGATGGCGACGTGGCGGATGCGCGGGTTGAGGACGCTCATCAGGTTCAGCGCCTGCACCACGTCGGGGCAGTTCTGGCAGGAGAGCGAGAAGAAGGTCTCGAAGCGGAAATCGCCCTCCAGCGCCTGCACCCGCTCGATCGTTTCCGCCGATTCGCGCGAGGGATGGCCGCCGACCTGGAGCAGCGCAAGGACGAAGGAGGTGAACTCGTGGCCCATCGGCAGGCCGGCGAAGCGCACGCCGATGCCGGTGCCGACCCGGTTGATGGCGAAGGACGGCCGCCGCGCATCGTCGTCGCGGCGGACATAGGTCACGCGGTCGGACATGCCGGCGACCTCGCGCAGCAGTTCTTCCAGCTCCCGCGACTTGGCGCCGTCGTCGAGCGAGGCCACGAGCTCGATCGGCTGGGTGATCCGGCCGAGATAGGCCTGCATCTGCGTCTTCAGGGCGGCGTCCAACATGGCGGTCACTCCGGTCGGGTGGGCTCTTGGCAAGCGATGGGGGTGGACGGGACGGGCGGACCCGGTTCCGGCACGGGGCGCCGGAACCGGGGATGCTCAGGCGGCGGTCAGATCTTGCCGACGAGGTCGAGCGAGGGGGCGAGGGTCTTCTCGCCTTCCTGCCACTTGGCCGGGCAGACCTCGCCCGGATGGCTGGCGACGTACTGGGCGGCCTTCACCTTGCGCAGCAGTTCCTTGGCGTCGCGGCCGATGCCGCCCGCGGTGATCTCGACGATCTGGATCCTGCCGTCGGGATCGATGACGAAGGTGCCGCGGTCGGCCAGGCCCGCATCCTCGATCAGCACGCCGAAATTGCGCGAGATCGCCAGCGTCGGGTCGCCGATCATCGGGTAGTTGATCTTGCCGATGGCGGGCGAGGTGTCGTGCCACGCCTTGTGGCAAAAATGGGTGTCGGTCGAGACGCTGTAGATTTCGACGCCCAGCTTCTGGAACTCGGCATAGTTGTCGGCCAGATCCTCCAGCTCCGTCGGGCAGACGAACGTGAAGTCGGCCGGGTAGAAGAAGACGACCGACCACTTGCCCCTCAGGTCGGCGTCCGTCACGGGCACGAACTTGCCCTGGTGGAAGGCGGTCGCCTTGAAGGGAAGGATCTCGCTGTTGATGAGGGACATGAATCTCACTCCGCAATTCGCTCGGGCTGCACGTGTTCGGGGCCGACGACGACGCCCCGGCGCGGACCGCCGGGCCCCTCGTCGCCGTCGAGAGGAGAGATAGGGTGACCGACTGAGCGATTGAAGCGCAAAATACCGATCGTATTAATCGACTTAATCACTATATCAGTGCCATGAAGCCGACCCCCACCCTGCGCCAGCTCCGCTATCTCGTGGCCGTCGTCGACCGCTGCCATTTCGGCCAGGCGGCCGACGCCTGCCTCGTCAGCCAGTCGACGATCAGCGCCGGCATCCAGGAACTGGAGGATCTGCTCGGCGTCCAGCTCCTGGAGCGCACCAAGCGATCGGTGGTGCCGACCCCGATCGGGCGCGCCGTCGCCGAGCGCGCCCGCGGCCTGCTGCGGGAGGCGGAGGATCTCGTCGACATGGCCCAGGCGGCCGGCCGGCCGCTGGCCGGGCCCCTGCATCTCGGCATGATCCCGACGATCGGTCCGTTCCTGCTGCCGCGCGCCATGCCGGCCCTGCGGGCAGCCTTCCCGGACCTCCAGTTCTATCTCCGCGAGGACCAGACGGCCGCACTCCTGGCGCGGCTCGAAGCGGGCGAGATCGACTGCGCGGTCCTCGCCCTCCCCTACCCGCTGGGCGATGCCGAGTGCATGGACCTGGGCGAGGATCGCTTCTCGGTGGTCGGCCCGCACGGCCACGGCTTCGCCGCGCCGGCCGCCGTCCGGCCCGAGGAGGTGGCGCGCGAGAACCTGCTGCTGCTGGAGGACGGCCACTGCCTGCGCGAGCACGCGCTGGCCGCCTGCGAACTCGACGGCGCGCGCCGCAGTCCCGGGTTCCAGGGCACCAGCCTCTATACCCTGGTGCAGATGGTCGCCAACGGGCTGGGGGTGACGCTGCTGCCGCAGATGGCGATCGACGCCGGCATCGTCCGCGGCCTCGACGTCGAGGTGGCGCCGCTCGGCGGCGACCTGCCGCACCGACGGATCGGCCTCGTCTGGCGCCGCACCGCGGGCCGCAAGGACACCTTCCGCCGCCTCGGCGAGGTGCTGAAGGCCGAGATGGCGGCGGCCCGCACCGCCGGCTGATACCAAGGCCGGTCGATGCGGAACGAGCCCGTCATCGATGCCGTGGCGTCCCTCGACTTCGCTCGGGACAAGGGACGTTGTTGTTCTGATCGAATTTTCTCATCCCGAGCGAAGTCGAGGGACGCGCGGACGCTCGCCGGCACCATGAGGCATCGAGCTTCGGACTTGGTATGAGGCGCCCGGCGCCCGGTCAGACCGGGACGGCTCCGTCATCGCGCCCGGCGCGTTCGCTCCCGATCCGGCCGTCCACCACCTCGACGATGCGGTCGCAGCGCTCGGCCAGGGCGAGATTGTGGGTGACGAGAAGGAACGTCGTCCCGCGCTCGCGGTTGATGCGCCGCATCAGCGCGAAGACGCCGTCGGCCGAGGCCGTGTCGAGGTTTCCCGTCGGCTCGTCGGCCAGCACCAGCGCCGGGCCCGCCGCCAGGGCGCGGGCGACGGCGACGCGCTGCTGCTGTCCGCCGGACAGGTGGTTGACGCGGTTGTTCCGCCAGCGGTCGAGCCCCACCCATGCCAGCAGTTCCCCGGCGCGCCGCGCCATCTCGGCGTCGGCCCGGCCGCGGTCCACGACCATGGGCATCATCACGTTCTCGAGCGCCGTGAAGGCGGAGATCAGATAGTGGTACTGGAAGACGAACCCGATGGTGTGGCCGCGCAGCCGCGTGCGGTCGGCGTCGCCGAGATCCGTCGTGTCGGTCCCTTCGATCCGCAGCCGGCCGGAGGTCGGCCGGTCGAGCAGGCCGATGATGTTGAGGAGCGTGCTCTTGCCGGAGCCCGACGGCCCCATCAGCGCCACGAACTCGCCGGCCCGCACGGCGAGGTCGATGCCGTGCAGCACTTCGGTCTCGACCGGCGTGCCGATGCCGTAGGACTTGCGGACGCCGTCGAGGACGAGGACGTCAGCCACGGATCGCGTCCACGGGGTCGATGCTGGCGGCGCGGACGGCGGGCGCCAGCGCCGCGAGCACGCCCGTCAGCGTGGCGAGCGCCGCCGAGGCCGCGAACAGGCTGGGCTCCAGGACCAGCGGGAACAGTTCCGAACCGTCCACCTGGCGGAACCAGCGGTGCCAGACGACGAGGGCACCGGCGCCCAGCGCCGAGCCCAGGGCCGAACCGGCGAAACCCAGCACGCCGCCCTGGACGAGGAAGATCCGCAGGATGCGTGCGCGCGACGCACCCATCGCCCGCAGGATGCCGATGTCCTTCGAGCGCTGGATGACCGAGACGACGAGCACCGCCGCGATGCCGAAGGCGACCGACAGGCCGACGAAGAGGCGGATCAGGGTGTTGGAGGTCTGCTGCGCCCGCACCGCGGTGAAGAACTGGGCGTTGGTGGAGATCCAGCTGTCGGCCTTCACCGGTGCCACCGCCGCGATCTCCCGGGCGATCGCGTCGGCGGCGTAGATGTCGGCGACGGTGAGGTCGATGGTGGTGGCGCCGCCGATGAGGTCGAGCAGGCTCTGCGCCGTCCGCAGCGCGACATACGTGTTGCGTTCGTTGGCGCCCTTGTTGCCGAAGTCGACGATGCCGGTGATCGTGAGGATCCGCTGGCCGCCGCGGGCGGTGGTGACGTTGATCTTGTCGGCGATGCCAGCGCCGAGGTTCCGTGCCAGTTCGGCGCCGACGAGGATGTCGTCGGTGCCGACGCGGGCCTCGCCGGCGACCAGATAGTCCGGCACCCGCACGATCCGGAAATACTGGGCGGGGTCCATGCCGACGATCGAGATGCTGCGGCTGGCGTCGCCGCGGACGGCCAGCGCCGATCCGGTGACGGTGGGCGCGACGACCGTCACGTCCGGCCGGGCGCGCATGGCGGCGGCGATCGCCTGCCACTGGTCGATGGCGAGGATGCGCTGGGTCGGCCGCTGCACCACCGCGCCCTCGATGACGCCGTCCGCGCCGCGCAGCGGCCGCGCCACCTCCTCCCGCGGCAGGAGCTGGATCTGCGGCTGGGAGGTGAGCACCCGCCGGATGAAGTTGGCCTGCAGTCCCGCCAGCATGGCCGACATGAACACGATGACGGCGACGCCGATGGTGACGCCGCCGACGATGAAGACCGTCTGCATCCGGCCATCGGCGAGGAACCGCAGGGCGGCGGTCCACTCGAACGGCAGCCAGCGGTTCACTGCGCGACCGGCCGGATGCGCCGACCGGCGCCGACGGCCGAGGTCAGCGGCAGCACCGCCTCGCCGGGGGCGACGCCCTCCAGGATCTGCACCCGGTCCATGGCGCGCAGGCCGAGGCGCACCGGCTGCCGTTCGGCGCGCCCGCCGCGCACGACCAGCACCCAGGGCGCGCCCGACGCCGGCTCGTGGATCGTGCGCATCGGCAGCACGACGGCATCCGTCCGGCGGTCGACCGCGATGTCGACGGATACCGTCATGTCCTGGCGCAGGTAGGCGGGCGGATCGGCGACCGTCAGCTTCACCTCGACCGAGGCGCGCGCGATGTCGACCGAGGGATTGATGTAGCGGACGGTCGCCGCGAAGCGCCGGTCGGGATAGGCATCGGCGGACGCCAGCGCATCCTGCCCGATCGCGATCAGGCTGAGGTTCTTCTCGTCGATCTGGACGACCAGCTGGATGTCGCCGGCCGGGGCCAGGACCAGCAGCGTCTTGCCCGGCTGGACCACGCTGCCGCGCTCGACGCTGCGGGTGATGAGCGTGCCGTCCCGCGGCGCCCGGATGGTGGCGTAGCCGAGGCGGGCACGGGCGGTGTCGAGGTTCGCCCGCGCCTGGCCGAGCTGGGTCTCGGCCATGACATGGTCGCTGCCGCCGGGGCTCGACGTGTAGACCTGGAGTTCGGCCGTGCGCATCACGGCCTGGGCGACGTTCAGGGCCCGGGTCGCCTCGTCCAGGGTCGCCTGGGTCCCGCTGCCGGATCGGGCGAGCCGGGTGGCGCGATCATAGGCCACCCGCGCGTTCTCGAGGTTGGCGCGGGCCTGTTTCAGCGCCTCCTCGGCGGCCGGCCGCGTCAGTTCGCGCATCTGCCGCACCCGCGCGTCGGCCTGGGCCACCGCGCCCTCGGCCGCCACCACCGCGGCATCGAGTTCGGTCGTGTCGAGGACGATCAGCGGCTGGCCGACGGCCACCGACTGCCCCTCCTCGACCAGGACGTCCTTCACCGTGCCGGTGACCTGGCTGCCGATCTCGGCGCGGTAGGGGGTTTCGACATGGCCGGTGGCCACGATGCTGTGCACCAGTTCGCCGCGGACGGCGACGTGGACCGGTGTCTCGGGGCCGACCAGCCAGTGCGGCAGCGCCCAGGCGACGGCACCGACCAGGAGGACGATGCTCCCGGCCCGCCACTTCCAGCGTCGCAGAAGCGCACCGAACGGCCCGGTGGGGCCACCCTGCACCGCCATCGGACCTCCCTTCCTGCGAGCCTCGAACTGCACCCCCGGCGGCGGGACGGCCGACCCGGGATGCGGCGGCGACTATGTCCGGGCGCCGACGCCGCGGCCTTGATCCAACGCAATCCGAGCCGCGCGGCGGCCGCCTCAACGCCTCAGGACGCGGTAGATCGCCGGAATGACGAGCACCGTCAGCAAGGTCGAGGAGACGAGCCCGAAGAGCAGCGCGATCGCCAGGCCCTGGAAGATCGGGTCGGCCAGGATCACCGCCGCCCCGATCATGGCGGCCAGCGCCGTCAGCAGGATCGGCTTGAAGCGGATCGCGCCCGCCTCCAGCAGTACCTCGACCAGCGGCCGGCCCGGGCTGCGCGCGTGGCGGATGAAGTCCGCGAGCAGGATCGAGTTGCGCACGATGATGCCGGCCAGCGCGATGAAGCCGATCATCGAGGTCGCGGTGAACGGCGCGCCGAACAGCCAGTGGCCGCCGAGGATGCCGATGAAGGTCAGCGGGATCGGCGTCAGGATGACGAGCGGCACCTTGAACGATCCGAACTGGGCGACGACCAGGATGTAGATGCCGAGGATCGCCACCATGAAGGCGGCGCCCATGTCGCGGAAGGTGACCCAGGTCACCTCCCACTCGCCGTCCCACAGCAGCGTCGGCCGGCTCTCGTCGTCGGGCTGGCCGTGGAGCGCGATCGCGGGCTTGGGCAGGTCGCCCCAGTCGGCCCGCTCGATCGCCGCGGCGACGGCGAGCATGCCGTAGATCGGCGCCTCGTAGGCGCCGGCGAGCTCGGCCATCACCATCTCGGCGGCCCGGCCGTTGTGGCGGAAGATCGGCCACGAGGCGGGCTCGCGCCGGATGTCGACGACGTCGCCGAGCTCGACGACGCCGCGGCCGCCGGGCAGCGCGTTGGCCGGCACGGGCGTCGCCAGGACGCGCTCGCCGATCGTGGCGCCGCGCTTGGGCAGCGCGATGCGGATCGGGATCGGCGGACGGCCCTCCCCGCGATGGGAGTAGCCGACCGTGGCGCCGGCATAGAGGTAGCGCAGGGTGTCGTAGACGTCGGCCTGCTCGACCTGGCGGTATTCGAGGTTGTCCTGGTCGATGGCGACGCGGATGCGCTCCGGCCGGTTGCGGTAGCTGTCGTCGACGTCGACGACGAAGGGCACGCTCGCGAAGGCTTCCCGCACCCGGGCGGCGACGCCGCGGCGGGTCTCGGCATCGGGCCCGTAGATCTCGGCCAGCAGGGTGCCGATCACCGGCGGGCCCGGCGGCGGCTCGACGACCTTGAGCACGGTGCCTTGCGGCAGTCCGAGCCCGTCCAGGCGCCGGCGCATGTCGAGGGCGACGGCATGGCTCGCGCGGTCGCGCTCGCCCTTGGGCGAGAGATTGACCGCGACCTGCCCCTGCTCCGGGCCGGCGCGCAGGTAGTAGTGCCGCACCAGCCCGTTGAAGTCGAAGGGCGCGGCGGTGCCGGCATAGGTCTGGAACGAGACGATCTCGGGCACCTCGGCGAGCCCGTCGACCACCGCCTGCAGCGCCCGGTCGGTATCCTCGACCGACGCCCCCTTCGGCAGGTCGACCACGACCTGGAGGTCGGACTTGTTGTCGAACGGCAGCAGCTTGACCGTGACGTGGCGGGTGTAAAGGAGGCCGAGCGACGCCAGCGTGGCGAACCCGACGACGAGGAGGAAGGCCCAGGACCGGGCGCGGCTCGCCAGGATCGGCCGGGCGACGGCGACGTAGAGCCGGCCGAGCCGGCCACCGGCCGTCGCCGGATCGTCGGACGCCGGGGTGTGGGACGTCGGGTGGTGGGACGCGGGCGCATGCCCGCCGCCGATCTTCAGCATCAGCCACGGCGTCAGCATCACCGCGACGAAGAACGAGAACAGCATCGCCGCCGAGGCGTTGGCCGGGATCGGGCTCATGTAGGGCCCCATCATCCCGGAGACGAAGAGCATCGGCAGGAGGGCGGCGATCACCGTCAGGGTGGCGACGATGGTCGGGTTCCCGACCTCGGCCACGGCGTCGACGGCGGCCTGCATGCGCGAGCGGCCGTCGCCCATGCCCCAATGCCGGGCGATGTTCTCGATGACGACGATGGCGTCGTCGACGAGGATGCCGATCGAGAAGATGAGAGCGAAGAGGCTGACGCGGTTCAGCGTGTAGCCCATGATCCAGGCGGCAAAGAGCGTCAGCAGGATCGTCGTCGGGATGACGACCGCGACCACCACCGCCTCGCGCCAGCCGATCGCGATCGCCACCAGGACGACGATCGAGAGGGTCGCGAGGGCGAGATGGAACAGCAGTTCGTTGGCCTTGTCGTCGGCGGTCTCGCCGTAGTTGCGGGTGACCGCCATCTCGACGTCCTGCGGGAAGATCCGGCCGCGCACCTGGTCGAGGCGGTGCACGATCTCCTCGGCGATGACGACGGCGTTGGTGCCGGGCCGCTTGGCGATGGCGAGCGAGACGGCGGGCGCGCGATCGAGCCCGTCCGCCGTCCGGCGGACGTCGGTGACGCGGCGTTCGGCGGGCGCCGTCGCCAGCACGATGTCGGCGACGTCGCGGACATAGACCGGGCGGCCGTCGCGCGCGGTCAGTACCAGGTTCCCGATCTCGGGCAGGGACTGCAGGGTCTGGCCGGCGACGATGGCGCGCTGGCCGCCCTGGTCGCGGATGGTGCCGATCCGGAAGGAACGGTTGGCGCCCTCGATCTTGCCGGCGAGCTGCTGCAGGGTGATGCCGTAGAGCGACAGCTTCTCGGGGTCCGGCTCGACCAGGAACTGCTCCGGCTGCTCGCCGACGATGTAGGTCAGCCCGATGTCGGGAAGCTTGGCGATCTCGACCTGGAGCTCGCGGGCGAGCCGGGTCAGGTCGTTGGCGCTCCACCGCCCGGCGGCGGCCGGCGCCGGGCGCAGGGTGACGACGACGATGGCGACGTCGTCGATGCCACGGCCGACGATCAAGGGCTCGGGGATGCCGACCGGGATGCGGTCCATGTTGGCGCGGATCTTCTCGTGCATGCGCAGGATGGCGGCGTCCGCGTCGGTGCCGACCTCGAAGCGCGCCGTCACCAGCGCGCCGTCGTCCTCGGTCTGGGAATAGACGTGCTCGACCCCGTCGATGCTCTTGACGATGGTCTCCAGCGGCTCGGTGACCAGCTTGACGGCGTCCTCCGCCCGCAGGCCGGCGGCCTCGACGCGGATGTCGACCATCGGCACCGAGATCTGCGGCTCCTCCTCCCGCGGCAGGCCGAGCAGGGCGACCAGACCCAGCGCCAGTGCCGCCAGCAGGAAGAGCGGCGTCAGCGGCGAGGCGGCGAAGGCGCGGGTGAGCCCGCCGGCGATTCCGAGCTTCACGGCAGCACGACCCGGTCGCCGGCGCGCAGGCCGGAGAGGACCTCGACCCGGGCCTCGCCGCCCGTGGCGAAGGTCTCGCCCAGGATCACCGCGACGTCGGAGCCGCCGGCCGCCGTCGCCAGCCGCACATAGTCGACGCCGTGCACGGTCCGCACCGCCTGCGGCGGCACCGCCAGCACGGTGCGCCGGCCGACCGGGACCGACACCAGCATGCGCTCGTTGACGAAATAGTCGCCGATGTCGGCGACCTCGACGTCGGCGATGACCCGCCCGTCGGCGATCTCGGGGTAGACCTTGACGATGCGGCCGGAGCGGGTCCTCGCCGCCTGCCCGCCCGGCTGCGTCAGCCCGCGGTCGCCGACCAGGACGTCCGCGCCGCGGACGATCTCGGCGGCGTGGCGCTCCGGCAGCGACAGGCGCAGATGGTAGGGGCCGGGCGCGATGCGGGCGATTTCCTCGCCCGCCAGGATCACGGAGCCGAGCGTCACCGGGACGGTGAGGACCCGGCCCGCGGCCGGCGCGAAGACCTCGCCCTCGCGGGCGCTCTGTTCGACGACCGCCTTGTCGGCCCGGGCCGCCGCGAGCTGGCTGGTCGTCACCTCGTACTGCATCCGGGCCTGGTCGAGCCGGGCCTGGGTGCCGGTGCCCGACGCGCGCAGCTGCTGGGACCGCTCGAGCTCGACGCGGGCGTTGCGCGCCTGGGAGTTGAGCGCCTCGATCCGGGCGTCGGCGGCGTCGAGCTGGAGCGCCAGCTTCTCGTCGACGACGACGGCGACGACCTGGCCGACCGCGACCCGGTCGCCCTCGCCGACGCGGATCTCGCGCACCGAACCGCCGATGCGGGCGCGCGCGGGAACCACGATCCGGCTCTCGACGCGTCCGAAGACGGCCTTCATCTCGGCGACGATGACGGGCTGGACGACGAACTCGGCCGCCCCGGCCGGCGCAGCGGCGAGGGCCGCCGGCAGCGCCAGCCCGGCAGCCGCGGCGCGGACGATCGTGCGAAACATGGGCGGTATGGCCCTCCCTGGAAGCCGCGCCCCGGCGTCGTGCCCGACGCCGGGGCGACCTGCCGGATACGGCGGGGTGCCGGCCTACTCGAACGCAGCGCCGGAGCGCACCCCGATGGCGCGGAACACCATCGCCGCCGGACAGAAGCCGGTGACCGAGGCCTGGATCAGGTTGACCCCGACGAAGGCGGTGAGCAGATACCACCACGGCGAGACGTAGAGGCCGAGCGCCAGCGACGCCAGGACCATGAAGCCCGCGAACATCATGACCGCGCGATCGATCGTCATTGTCCGTTCCCCTCTCCAGCCTTCGCGGTCGGCGCCAGCGCGCCGCCGGTTCTCCGAAGGTCGTCTTGCACATAGCATTCAAAAAACGTAAATTCAATATCATGAATATATCGAGCATGATCGCGGCCGCGGAATCCGCGGCCGAGCTGATGCGCAGCCTGTCCCATCCGCAGCGGCTGCTGGTGCTGTGTGCGCTGATCGACGGCGAGAAGTCGGTGGCGGAGCTGCGCCAGGAACTCGGCATCGAGCAGGTGCCGATGTCGCAGCAGCTGATGCGCCTGCGCGCCGACCGGCTGGTCGAGGCGCGGCGCGAGGGGACGACCGTCCACTACCGGATCACCCGTCCGGAAGTGGCGACCGTGATCGGCGCGCTCCATGCGGCCTTCTGCGCCGCGCCGGAGACCGAAGACGGTCCCCGCCGGCGCTGCGGGGGCGGCCGCGAGACGGCTTGACGACGCGCCCCCGTCGGCGCCGGGCGCGCTCGGCCGCCAGCCCCGGGGTAAGACGCCGGCCCGGACGGCGACGGCGCCCCCGGGGGGCGTCAGCGGGCGGGCGTCAGCCGCCGGACTTCAGCGGGCGGGGCCGCCGGTCCGCGGCGGGGCGGCCTCGTTCCGCGCCGCATCGTCCATCAGCTCGTACCACATGGCGTTGAGCACCGCGAAGGCGGCCGCCAGCGGCAGGCCGAGCAGCCAGGCGAAGTACCACATCTGAGGTCTCCCTCCGGTTTCAGTAGGCGTGGCCGCTGCCGTCCGAGATCGCCTTGGCGTCGACCTTGCCCCAGAGGACGCGGTAGACCCAGGCGGTGTAGGCGACGACGATCGGCACGAAGACCACGGTCACGACCAGCATGATGAACAACGTCAGGTGGCTCGAGGACGAGTCCCAGACCGTCAGGCTGGAGCGCGGATCGATCGACGACGGCAGGATCATGGGAAACATCGACAGTCCGACCGTCGAGACGATCCCGAGGATGGCGACCGACGTCGACAGGAGGGCCGCGACCTCGCGCCGCCCGCGCAGGAAGGCGAGGCCGGCGAGCGCGCCGAGGAAGCCGAGCGCCGGCGCGGCCAGCATCCAGGGGTGGGTCCCGTAATTGGCGAACCAGACGCCGGCGGCCCGCTCGACGGTCTTGGCGAGCGGGTTCGACGGGCCGCCGGCGGCGACCGCGCTGGTGATCCGATAGCCTTCGACGCCGGCCCACAGCCATAGTCCGCCGAGGGCGAAGAGCACGACGGTGGCGACCGCCGCGAGGCTGCCCCAGTCACGCGCCCGCTGGGCGACGGGGCCCTCGGTCTTGAGGACCAGCCACGCCGCTCCGTGCATCACCAGCATGGCGACGGAGAGCAGCCCGCACAGCAGGGCGAACGGGTTGAGCAGCTCGAAGAGGGTGGTGCCCTCGTAGAAGATGCGGAGGTCGGAATCGAGCCGGAAGGGCACGCCCTGGAGCACGTTCCCGACCGCGACGCCGAGGATCAGCGCCGGCACGAAGCCGCCGGTGAAGAGCGCCCAGTCCCAGGTCGCCCGCCACGCCGCGCCGTTGCGCTTCGAACGGTACTTGAACCCGACCGGGCGCAGGATGAGCGCGACCAGGATCGCGAACATCGCCAGGTAGAAGCCCGAGAAGGAGACGGCGTAGAGCGGCGGCCAGGCGGCGAAGATGGCGCCGCCGCCGAGGATCAGCCAGACCTGATTGCCCTCCCAGACCGGGCCGACGGCGTTGATGACGACGCGCCGTTCGAGGTCGGTGCGGGCGACCACCGGCAGGAGGGCGGCGGTGCCGAGGTCGAAGCCGTCCATCACGGCGAAGCCGACGAGGAGCACGCCGAGCAGCAGCCACCAGACGACGCGCAGGGTTTCGTACTCGACGAGTTCGTGGAGGATCATGGCGGTCACTCACTCCGCGGCGACGAGGGAGGGTGGGACGAGCCGGGCCTCCGGCTCGTCGTCGGGTTCGGGGCCCTTGCGGATCGCCCGCAGCATCAGCGCCATCTCGACGACGATGAGGACCGTGTAGACGAGCACGAAGCCGACGATCGTCAGCAGCACGGTGGTGGCGCCGAGGTTGGAGACGGCGGCGGCCGTCGGCAGCACGCCCTCGATGATCCAGGGCTGGCGGGGGGGGCCGCCCGGGCGGCCGACCCCGGGGGGCGCCCCGCCCGGGGGGCGCGGGGGGGGGGGGGGGCGGCGCCCGCCCGCCGGCGCGCCGGA
>NZ_JAYSFE010000035.1:0-3601 GCF_041913585.1 Allostella sp. | reverse complement strand
TGGAGCGGGCGGCGGCCGCCGCCAGCACGCCCTCGATGATCCCGGGCTGGCGGCCGAACTCGGCGCCGAACCAGCCGAGTTCGGCCGCGATCCAGGGCAGCGGGATGGCGAGGACGGCGACGCGCAGCAGGACGGGATGGCGGTCGAGCCGGCGCCGGGCCGAGAGGTAGAAGAAGGCGGCGGTCAGCGCGATGAAGAAGAAGCCGAGCCCGACCATGATGCGGAACGCCCAGAAGAGCGACGGCACATGCGGGACGTTGTCCCAGGCCGCGCGCGAAATCTGGGCGTCGGTCGCCCGCCGCGGGTCGTCGACGTAGCGCTTCAGCAGCAGGGCGTAGCCGAGGTCGCGCCCCTTGTCCTCGAAGGCCTGCCGGACCTCGGGCGCCACGGGCGCACCGCCGGCGGCGCGGATCTTCTGGAGGGCGTCGAAGGCGGCGATGCCGTTGCGGATGCGGACCTCGGCATGGGCGACCAGTTCCTCGATGCCGGGAATCTCGGTGGTCAGCGAGCGGGTGCCGATCAGCCCCATCACCCAGGGGACACGGACCGCGAAGTGCGTCTCGCGCGCCTCCTGGTCGGGGAAGCCGAAGACCGTGAAGGCGGCCGGCGCGGGCTCCGTCTCCCACATGCCCTCGATGGCCGCCAGCTTCATCTTCTGGTGCTCGGTCGAGAGGTAGCCGCTCTCGTCGCCGAGGACGACCACCGACAGCGCGGCGGCAAGGCCGAACGAGGCGGCCACGGTCATCGAACGCTTGGCGAGATCGACGTGGCGGCCCTTCAGCAGATACCAGGCGGAGACGCCGAGCACGAAGACCGACGCGGTGACGTAGCCGGCCGAGACCGTGTGCACGAACTTCGCCTGGGCGACCGGGTTGAAGAGGACGGCGAAGAAGTCGGTCACCTCCATCCGCATCGTCTCGGGATTGAAGGCCGAGCCGACCGGGTTCTGCATCCAGCCGTTGGCGATCAGGATCCAGAGGGCGGAGAAGTTGGAGCCGAGCGCCACCGCCCAGGTCGCGGCGAGGTGCCCGACCTTCGACAGCTTGCCCCAGCCGAAGAAGAAGAGGCCGACGAAGGTCGCCTCCAGGAAGAAGGCCATCAGCCCTTCGATCGCCAAGGGCGCGCCGAAGATGTCGCCGACATAGTGGCTGTAGTAGCTCCAGTTCATGCCGAACTGGAACTCCATGACGATGCCGGTGGCGACGCCCAGCACGAAGTTGATGCCGAACAGCGTGCCCCAGAACTTCGTCATCTGGCGCCAGATCGGGCGCCCGGTCATGACGTAGACCGTCTCCATGATCGCCAGCAGGACCGAAAGGCCGAGCGTCAGCGGCACGAAGAGGAAGTGGTAGAGCGCGGTGATCGCGAACTGCAGCCGCGAGAGATCGACGATGTCGAGTTCCATCTGGACCCGGCCGGCCGGTGCCGGCCTCCCCTGGTTGCGGCGCCGTCCCGACCGGCGGCGCCCGATTTCCGGTTCGAGCCCGCGTCAGTCGGGGCGCAGTGCGGCCAGCGCGGCCTCGTAGCCGGGCCGGCCGCGTTCGACGATGGCGGTGACCGTCCCCGCTTCGAGGACGATCAGGCGGTCGGCCCCCTCGGCCTCGCGCCGGATATGCGTCGCGACGACGACCGTGCGCCCCGCCGCGCCGGCCGCGAGGCGAGCGAGGACGTCGCGGGCCGTCGCGCCGTCCTGTCCCTCGGTCGGCTCGTCGAGGAGCCAGATCGGCGTGTCGCGCAGGAAAAGGCGCGCCAGCGCCAGCCGCCGCGCCTGGCCGCCCGAAAGCCCGTGCCCGCCGTCGCCGAGCCGGGTCGCGAGCCCGTCCGCGAGGGCCTCGACGTCCGCACGCAGGCCGGCGGCGCCGAGCGCCGCGAGCAGGCGCGCATCGTCGGCCGCGGGGTCGGCGAGACGGAGGTTGCCGGCCAGCGAGTCGCGGAAGAGTTCGGTGCGCTGGGTGAGGAGCGTCGCCGGGCGCCGCTCGGCCCGCCCCGCTTCCGGGGCGACCTCTCCCGCCAGCAGCGCGAGCAGGGTCGACTTGCCGGCGCCGCTCGGCCCGACGAGCGCGATGCGCTCGCCGGCGCCGATCGCCAGCGTGACGCCGCGGAGCGCCGGGGCGGCCGCGCCCGGATGCCGGACCGCGACGCCCTCGAGGCGCACGGCAAGCCCCTCCGGCGGCGGTGCCGGCGCGGCGGCCGCGGACGCCGTCGCCAGGCGCGGCGCGAGGCGGCGCGCCGCGAGCAGCGTGCGGCCCAGTTCGACGGCGCCGCGCCGCAGCGGCTGGAACGGCTCCAGCGCCGCCAGCGCCACCGTCACGCCGAGGGCGGCGACGGCGGCCCCGATCGCATCCGCCTCGACCAGCAGCGCCACCGCGACGAGGGTCCCGGCCAGGAGTGCCGCCCCGGCGATGCCGAGGCCGGCGCCGACCCAGGTCTCGATGCGGTCGAGCGCGTCGTCGCTCTCGGCGACATACCGGTCGGCGGCGGCGAGCCCGTCCCGCCGCGCGTCGAGCTGGCCCGCCATCAGCCACTCGGTCTGGCCGCTGACGAGATCGACGGTGCGCGAGCGCAGCACCTCGAGGCCGCGGGCCCGGCGCCGCGCGGGCCGGTCGGCCGCCCGCGCGGCGGCGATCGGCAGGCCGATCCCGACCGCCGCCAGGAAGAGGACGACCGCGACCCCGAGGAGGGGCTGCATCAGGCCGAAGGCGAGGCCGGCCGCGAGCGCCACCGCCAGGGCGGCCAGCGCCGGCACCAGGACGCGAAGATAGACGGTGTCGAGCGCGTCGATGTCGAGCGTCAGGCGGAAGAGCAGCCGGGCGGGACGGCGGGCGAGGTCGCGCGCGGTGCCGGGCGCGGCCCAGCCGCGGAACAGGCGCTCGCGGAGGCCGGCGAGGACGGCCAGCGCCGCGTCGTGCGTCGCCAGGCGCTCGCCGTAGCGGGCGGCGGTGCGGGCCAGGGCGAGAAAGCGGATGCCGGCGGACGGGGCGAAGACGTCGAAGGCGAGCGCGGTCGCGACCGAGAGGCCGGCGATCGCGGTCGCGGTGACGAACCAGCCCGAGAGCGCGAGCAGCGCCGCCCCGGCCAGCGCCGTCGCGGCGGCGAGCGCCGCCCCGCCCAGCAGCCGGAGCCGGTTGCCGGCGAGGAAGAGCCCGACGATCGGGCGGAGCGGGCCGAGGCGCGCGCTCATGCCGCCACCTCCGCCGCCGGCGCCGCCGGAGCGAGCCGGACGACGCGGTCCATGCGCCGGGCCAGCGCCGGATCGTGGGTGGCGACGATCAGCGTGCGGCCGCGGGCGATCGCGACCAGCGCGTCGGCGATCGCCGCGGCGGTCTGGGCGTCGAGATGGGCGGTCGGCTCGTCGGCCAGGACGAGGCCGGCGTCGGGCGTGGCCGCGACGCGGGCCAGCGCCAGCCGCGACGCCTCCCCGCCCGATAGGCCGAGCCCGTTCTCGCCGATCGGCGCCGGCCCGCGCCGGTCGGCGACCGCACCGAGGCCGGCACGGCCGAGCGCGTCCCGGACCGCGCCCGGGCCGATGCCGGCCCGGCCGAGCGCGACGTTGCCGGCGAGCGTGCCGGCGAAGACGTGCGGCTGCTGGCCGATCCAGGCG
>NZ_JAYSFE010000034.1:0-38661 GCF_041913585.1 Allostella sp. | reverse complement strand
ACGAGGTCGGCCGCCAGGCGATCATGGCCGACCCCGACTGGTGCGGCGGCGACTATCTGCAGCAGGGACGGCGGCCCGGCGCCGGGCTCGCCGTCGCCCGCATGGCCGCCCACATCACCTACCTCTCCGAATCGGCGCTGCACCGCAAGTTCGGCCGCGCGCTGCAGGACCGTACCGGCCTCAGCTACGGCTTCGATGCCGACTTCCAGGTCGAGAGCTACCTGCGCCACCAGGGCTCGACCTTCGTCGAGCGCTTCGACGCCAACTCCTACCTCTACATCACCCGGGCGATGGACTATTTCGACCTCGCCGCCGAGCATGGCGGCGTGCTCGCCAACGCCTTCCGCGGCTCCGCCACGCGCTTCTGCCTCTTCTCCTTCACCAGCGACTGGCTGTTCCCGACCGCCGAGAGCCGCGACGTCGTCCATGCGCTGAACGCGGCCGCTGCCAACGTCAGCTTCGTCGAGGTCGACAGCGACAAGGGCCACGACGCGTTCCTGCTCGACGAGCCGGAGTTCCATGCGACGCTGTCGGGCTTCCTCGCCGGCTGTGCCGACCATTGGGGGCGGGCCCGGTGACCGGTTCGCCGCGGCAGAACGGCGCGGCCGACCTGCGCGTCGACCTCCAGATCATCGCCGACATGATCCCGGAGGGCGCCCGCGTCCTCGACGTCGGCTGTGAGGACGGCGCGCTCCTGGCCCAGCTAGTGCGCGCGAAGGGGGTCGACGGCCGCGGCATCGAGCTCAGCCAGGCCGGGGTCAACGTCTGCGTCAGCAACGGCCTGTCGGTCATCCAGGGCGATGCCGACACCGACCTCGGCGGCTACCCCTCCGACGTCTTCGACTTCGTCATCCTGAGCCAGACGCTGCAGGCGACGCGCGATCCCAAGGGGGTCCTGACCGATCTCGTGCGCATCGGCCGCCGGGCGATCGTCAGCTTCCCCAATTTCGGCCACTGGCGGGTACGCTGGCACCTCCTGACCGCGGGGCGGATGCCGGTCACCCGTCACCTTGCGTACCAGTGGTACGACACGCCCAACATCCATTTCTGCACGATCCTGGACTTCCTGACCCTGTGCCGGGACATCGGCGTCGAGATCGAGCGCGGCCTGGCGCTCGACGAGACCGGCCGGGTGCAGCCCTATTCGGCGACCGGCCGCCGCGCCAACCTCCTGGCCGCCCAGGCGATGTTCGTCCTGCGCCGGCGCTAGACGCCCTTGCGGCCGGCGCCGGCGGGCCGCATCGGTGCCGGCACGGCGACCAGCCGCTCGCGCCGCCGGGCGGCCGTCCGCACCGGCGTCGCCGCATAGATCTGCTTCGTCGCCTCGATCATGACGAGGCCGGCGAAGCGGGTGAACCAGCGTTCCCCGGCCCGCTCCCAGGCGAGCGCGCCGCGCTGCAGCATCCGCCAGCGGAAGGGCGGAACAAACAGCGCATGGGCGGTCTGGACCGGGGTGAAGAGGCAGTCGCGAAGCAGGCGCGAGAGCTGCCCCGCCGAATAGGGGTGGCCGGTGCCGAACGGCGTCATGTCGCGGCGCGCCCACAGTCCGCGGCGGTTCGGCACGACGATCAGCAGGCGGCCGCCGCCGGCCAGCACCCGCCACGCCTCGCGCAGCATCGGGCGCACCTGCTCGCTGCCTTCGAGCGCGTGGACGATGACGATCCGGTCGAAGAACTGGGCCGGAAAGGGCAGTTCGCTCTCCTCGCCGATGGTCGCCCGGTTGGGTCCCTCGGGCGGCCAGAAGAGAACGCCCTGGCTGGCCGGCATGCAGGCGACGACGCGCTCGGCCTCCTCGGCCATCCGGCCGAGGAACGGCGTCGCGTAGCCGAGACCGAGCACGTTGAGCCCGGCGACGGACGGCCAGATCTGGCGCATCCGACGGTTGACCATGCGGCGCGCCACCTGGCCCAGCGGGCTGCGATAGAAGTCGCGGAGGTCGACGACGTCGGCGTGCATCATCCTCAGATGTACGTCAGCGCCGGGCCCCGGGAAAGCGCGGCTCGGTGAAACCGGCCGGCAGCGGGGCGACGGGCGGCGCCGCGACATGGCCGCTGCCGTCGGCCGGCCGCGGCGCCGACGCCGCGGCGCGTCCCGGCGCGCGGACGACGCGGCCGTCGGGGAAGAGCTCGATGCGGCCGGAGATCTGGCCGCGTTCGCCGGCGGCGCCCCGGGTGGGCTCGGCCGCGGCGGCCGGGCCGAGCGCCGCGGCGACCGTCAGGAGGACGATGGGGAGGAGGGAGGTCACGCCGCGACAACGGCGCCGGCCGAGCCGGCATTCCCGGGCGCTTCCGCGCAGGGCCGGCGGCCGGGCATCCCGGGGTTGGCGACGGTCCGGGCGAGCGCATAGTATGGCCGCCCGTCGCCGACCACCCCCGGGGGCTCCATGCTGGACATCCACCGCATCCCGGTGCTGAAGGACAACTATGTCTGGCTCGCCCACGAGCCGTCGGCCGACGTGACGGCCGTCGTCGATCCGGCCGTGGCCGAGCCGGTCGAGGCGGCGCTGCGGGATCGGGGCTGGCGGCTCACCCATATCCTCAACACCCATCACCATGGCGACCACACCGGCGCCAACCTCGCCCTGAAGGCGGCGCACGGCTGCACCATCGTCGGCCCGGCCGCCGACCGCGCGCGCATCCCCGGCATCGACGTCGCGGTGGCCGACGGCGACCGCTGCCGGCTCGGGGCGGCCGAGGCGGAGGTGTTCGACGTGCCGGGCCATACGCGCGGCCACATCGCCTTCTGGTTCGCGGCCGACCGGGCCCTCTTCTGCGGCGACACGCTCTTCGCCCTGGGCTGCGGCCGGCTCTTCGAGGGCACGCCCGACCAGATGTGGCGGTCGCTCGGCAAGCTGCGGGCGCTGCCCGGCGACACGCGGGTCTTCTGCGCCCACGAATACACCCAGTCCAACGCCCGCTTCGCGCTGACGGTCGACGGCGGCAACCCGGCGCTGGTCCGACGCGCCGCGGAGGTCGATGCGTTGCGCGCACGCGGCGAGCCGACGGTGCCGTCGACCATCGCGCTGGAACGGGCGACCAACCCGTTCCTGCGCGCCGACGAGCGCGCGCTCGCCCTGGCGGTGGGCCTGCCGCCCGACGATCCCGTCGCCGTCTTCGC
Organism: Allostella sp.; assembly: GCF_041913585.1. NCBI lineage: Bacteria > Pseudomonadati > Pseudomonadota > Alphaproteobacteria > Rhodospirillales > Allostellaceae > Allostella > Allostella sp. The sequence continues at coordinate 35,544 of NZ_JAYSFE010000034.1, read as the reverse complement.
CGAGGTGCGGCGGCGCAAGGATTCCTTCTGACCCCACGACCATCCTTCCCCGAGGTGATCCGATGAAGCTCCGCTATTCGGCGACGTCCCCCTATGTCCGCAAGGTCGTCGTCCTCGCCCTCGAGACCGGGCTCGACGCCCGCATCGAGCGGGTGCCGACGGCGGCCGCGCCGACCAAGGCCAACCCCGAGATCGCGGCCGAGAATCCGCTCGCCAAGGTGCCGAGCCTGACCACGGACGACGGCCAGCACCTCTACGACTCGCCGGTGATCTGCGAGTATCTCGACTCGCTGCACGACGGTGCCCGCGCGTTCCCTACCCCCGGGCCGCTGCGCTGGACGGCGCTGCGGCAGCAGGCGCTGGCCGACGGCATCCTCGATGCCGCGCTCCTCATCCGCTACGAGATGAGCCGCCCCGCCGACCGCCAGTGGGCCGACTGGAGCGCCGGGCAGAAGCGCAAGGTGACGCAGGCGCTGGACGCGCTGGAGGCGGAGGCGTCGCGGCTCGGCGATCAGGTGACGATCGGCACGATCGCGATCGGCTGCGCGCTGGGCTATCTCGATTTCCGCTTCGCCGCCGACGACTGGCGCCGCGGCCGGCCGACGCTCGCCGCCTGGTACGAGAAGTTCGCCGCCCGGCCGTCGATGGCCGCGACGCAGCCCAAGGACCCGGCATGAGCGGCGGCGCGATGGACGAGGCGGAGGCGATCGCGGCCGCCCTCGGCCTCGTCGCGCATCCCGAGGGCGGCCGCTTCGCCGAGACCTACCGCCATGCCGCCACCGACGGCGGGCGGGGGGCGATGACGGCGATCTACTTCCTGCTGCGCGCCGGTGAACGGTCGCACTGGCACCGCGTCGACGCCGACGAGATGTGGCACTGGTACGCCGGTGCCGCCCTCCGGCTCGAGATCGCCGGGGACGGCGGCCGGCGGCACGCCCTGCTCGGCAACGGCTTCGCCGCCGGCCAGCGCCCGCAGGTGCTGGTGCCGGCCGGGGCGTGGCAGGCGGCCGAGACGATCGGCGCCTGGACGCTCGTCGGCTGCACGGTGGCTCCCGCCTTCGAGTTCGCCGGGTTCGAGCTGGCGCCGCCCGGGTGGGAGCCGGGTTGATACCAAGTCCGGCGGAACGACACTCTTTCTTCCGGGAGCGTCGGTCGCGCGCCTGGGCGCGGCGGCCGGCCCGTTGGCTTCGCCATGGTCCATGGGGGCTTCCCGGCGGCCGGCCTGACCGAAGCGCTCTTCCTGCGTGACATCCATGTCCGGGCCGATCGACGCTCGGCGCTACCGGGTCGAGGGCGCGGCCCTCGTCGGCCTGGCACCCGGCGGACGCCGTCCCAGCCGCTCGCGGGCGGCGAGGGCGGCGCCGCCGGTGATGAGGAGGCAGGCGGCCGCGATGGTCCAGGACGCCTCGGCCCGGCCGAAGGCGACGAGCAGCAGGGTCGAAAGCAGCGGCGCCAGGTAGGCGAGGGCCCCCAGAAGCTTGATGTCGCCGTGCTTGACGCCGATGTCCCAGACGAAGAAGGCGAGACCCATGGGCCCGAGGCCCAGCGCCACCACCGCGAACCACGCCGCGCCCTCGGGCGGCCGCCACGGCTCCCAGGCGAGATGGCAGAGGAGGGCCAGCAGCGCGGTTGCGCCGCAGAAGGCGCCGACGGCATCGCTCGGCACCTTGCCGAAGCGGCGGCTGGCGACCGAATAGGCGGCCCAGACGACGGCCGAGCCGAGGGCGGCGGCATAGCCCGGTGCATGTTCGGCGCGGAAGGCGACGCGGCCGCCGTCGGTCACCAGCAGGCCGGCGCCGGCGAGGCCGAGGAGCGCCCCCGCGACATGCCACCAGCGCAGCCGCTCGCCCGGCAGCAGGGCCGAGAAGAGAACGATCAGCAAGGGCCACAGGTAGTTGACGAGGTTCGCCTCGAGCGGCGGGGCGTTGGCGAGGGCGACGAAGTAGAGCAGGTGGAACCCGAAGAGGCCACCGACCCCGAGGCCCCAGACCGGGAGCGGCCAGGCGAGGCGGCCGGCGATGCCGCCGCCGCGCACCAGCCACAGGGCGAGGGCGGCGACGAAGGCGATGCCGAACGTCAATGCCACCATCAGGAAGGGGGGCACCGGGCCGGCCGCCGTGGTCAGCAGGGCGAGCGTCGCCCACAGCAGCACGGCGCCGCCGCCGAGCGCCGTGGCCCGGCCGGCCGACAGCACGATCATGGACCGGTCCCGATGCCCGCCCGGCTCAGTACATGTGCTGGCCGCCGTTGATCGACAGCGTCGACCCGGTGATGAACCCGGCATCGTCGCCGACCAGGAAGAGCACGCCGCGGGCGATCTCCGAGGCATGGCCGAGGCGGCCGACCGGGATCCGCGCGACGATCTTCTCCAGCACGTTGGGCGGCACGGCGCGCACCATCTCGGTGTCGATGTAGCCGGGCGCGATGGCGTTGACGGTGATGCCCTTGGCGGCGCCTTCCTGGGCCAGCGCCTTGGTGAAGCCGTGGATGCCCGACTTGGCGGCGGCGTAGTTCACCTGGCCGTACTGGCCCGCCTGGCCGTTGATCGAGCCGATATTGACGATCCGCCCGAAGTTCCGCTCGCGCATCCCGTCGATCACCAGCCGGCTCATGTTGAAGCAGGAGGTGAGGTTGGTCTGGATGACCGCGTTCCACTGCTCGAACGTCATGCGGTGGATGGTGGTATCGCGGGTGATGCCGGCATTGTTGACCAGCACCTCGACCGGTCCGAGTTCGGCCGCGATCTGCGCGAGGCCGGCGCGGCAGGCCTCGAAGTCGGCGACATCGAAGCGGTAGGCGGCGATACCGGTCTCGGCGGTGAACGCCTTGGCGACCTCCTCGTTGCCGCCATAGTTGGCGGCGACCCGATATCCCGCGTCCCGCAGCGCTTCCGAGATTGCCCGGCCGATGCCGCGCGTGCCGCCGGTGACCACCGCTACCCGTCCTGCCATGTCCATCCTCCCGAAATGCGACGCTCGTGAGCGGCGTCGACTTGCACGCATCAGACCACGGACGGGCCGTCCGCTGCCAGTCGTCGCATGCGCCTCGCCGGCTCGCACCCGCTCCAATAGCGCGGCCGTCTGTCGGAAATGCGACGGGCCGCCCCGAGGGGCGGCCCGCCGGCATCCGCGAGGCGGCGTCCGTCAGTCGCGGGCGACACACATGGCGACGCCCATACCGCCGCCGATGCACAGCGTCGCCAGCCCCTTGCGGGCGTTCCGGCGCTGCATCTCGTAGAGCAGCGTCGTCAGCACCCGGGCGCCCGAGGCGCCGATCGGGTGGCCGAGCGCGATCGCGCCGCCGTTGACGTTGACCCGGGCCGGGTCCCAGCCGAGCTCCATGTTGACCGCGCAGGCCTGGGCGGCGAAGGCCTCGTTCGCCTCGACGAGGTCGAGGTCGTCCTTGCTCCACCCGGCCTTGGCGAGCGCCGCCCGGCTGGCGGGGATGGGGCCGGTGCCCATGATCGCGGGGTCGACGCCGGCGGTCGCCCAGGAGACGATCCGCGCCAGCGGCCGGATGCCGCGCCGCGCCGCCGCGTCGGCCGACATCAGCACCGCGACCGCCGCGCCGTCGTTGATGCCGGACGCGTTGCCGGCGGTGACGGTGCCGTTCTTGTCGAAGGACGGGCGCAGCTTGGCCAGCGTCTCGGTCGTGGTGCCGTGCCGGGGGTATTCGTCGGTGTCGACCACCGTGTCGCCCTTGCGGCCCTTGATGGTGACCGGGACGATCTCGTCGGCGAAGCGACCGGACTTCTGGGCGGCCTCGGCCTTCTGCTGCGACGCAGCGGCGAAGGCATCCTGCTGCTCGCGGGTGATCTGCCACTTCTGGGCCACGTTCTCGGCCGTGTTGCCCATGTGGTAGCCGTTGAAGGCGTCCCAGAGCCCGTCCTTGATCATGGTGTCGACGAACTCGGCCGGACCCATCTTCACGCCGCTCCGCAGGTGGGCGGCGTGCGGGGCCTGGCTCATGCTCTCCTGGCCGCCGCAGACGACGATCCCGGCATCGCCGAGCTTGATCGCCTGGTAGCCGAGCGCGACCGCCCGCAGCCCGGAGCCGCAGAGCTGGTTGATGCCGTAGGCGGTGCGCTCGACCGGAATGCCGGCGGCGACGGCGGCCTGCCGGGCCGGGTTCTGGCCCGCCGCCGCGGTCAGGATCTGGCCCATCACCACTTCGTCGACCTCGGTGGGGGCGACCTTGGCGCGCTCGAGCGCGGCCTGGATGGCGACCTGGCCCAGATAGTGGGCGGAAACGCCGGAGAGGGTGCCGTTGAATGCGCCGATCGGTGTGCGGGCCGCGGCGGCGATCACCACGTCGGTCATGGAGTGGGCTCCAGGGTGGGGATGGTGCAGTGCACTCTAGGGGTCGCCCGACGACGAGTCCAGCCAGTGCGCCAGCGGGTCCCAGACCGCGGCCGGGGCACCGCCGCCGACGATCATGCCGATATGGCCGAGGGCCGGGGACAGCAGCCGCGCGCCCGGAACGGCCCGCGCCAGCGCCGCCGCGGAGGCGTGCGGCACGATGCGGTCGTGCTGCGGCGCGATCACCAGGGCCGGCAGCGACAGGGTCTCGGGGCGGACCGGGCGGCCGGCGATCCGCCAGGCGCCGGCCGCGGTGGCGTTGGCGCCGTACCAGTCGCCGAGGCACTCGGCGGCGACCGGGGCCGCCAGCGGCACCCCGTCGTTCAGCCAGTCCTCGAGGGCGACAAAGGCCTGCGCCCGCTCGCCGGCCGGGTCGAGGTCGGCAAACGACGAGAACTTGCGCAGCCCGAGCGCCGGGTCGAGGGAGAGGAACAGCATCTGCAGGAGGTCGACCGGCAGGTCGCCCCACCGCCGCACCCACGGATCGGCGGCCCGCCACCAGGCGCCGATCGCGCGCGCCTGCGGGGCGCGCTCGGCGTGGAAGTCCCAGGGCGTGGCGAGCAGCGCCAGCCGCGTCAGGTCGCGCGGGCGGCGGGTCGCCAGCGCCAGCGCCAGGTCGCCGCCCATGCAGTAGCCGAGGAGTGCCGGCGGCCGGCGCTCGATCGCCAGCACCGCGTCGAGCGCCGCCTCCAGCCGGCCGGCGACATAGGCGGTCAGGTCGAAGCCGCGCTCCTCGGGTCCGGGGGCACCCCAGTCGACGAGATAGGCCGGCATGCCGCGCTGGGCGAGGAAGCGCAGCAGGCTGGTGTCGGCGGCGAGGTCGAGAATGTAGGCGCGGTTGACGAGCGACGGCACGACGAGCAGCGGCGGTCCCGGCAGGCCGGCCCGGCCATAGCGGCGCAGCGCCGTCGATCCCTCCTGCCAGACCGCCGGCATGTCGGCGAGCGAGCGGCGGTAGGGATGGTGGCGATAGCGCTCGAGGCCGGTCAGGAACCGGTCGGCACGGGCGCGGATCTCGCGGTCGAGGGCGCTGCCGAAGGCGTCAGGATCGACGGCGCGGAGCTGCCCGGCGAGGTCGGCGAGCGGCCCCGCGAACAGCGGATTCGAGTCCGGCGATGCGTTCCTCAAGAGCGGCCATGCGGCGCGCGAGCTGTTCCAGATCGTGGCCGCCAGCAGGAGGTGCGCCGGCAGCGGCCGGGGGCCCAGGCGGGGCGGCGGGGTCATGCCGGCCGGCCGCGGCGACGGGGGCGGCGGGCGGCCCGGCGAACCCCGGTGGCGCGAACAGCGAGAGCCAGCGCGCCGTGGCCTCGGCGACGGCGGGATCGGCGGCGACGGCCAGCATCTGCTCCTGCCACAGGGTCATGAACCGCCGTGCGAGCGCGTCGGTGTCGGGCGGGTCGGCCATCGGCCGGACTATATCGACCGGGACTCGTCGCCGCCACCCGCGCCCGCAGGACTGCGCCCGGGACGTTCGCGCCCGCAGCAGAGCGGCTGTTCGCGGCAGCGAAATCCATGTTATGCACGGGTTGTGGACCGTCCACCGTCCGGAGTGCGTACATGACCGAGGATTCGGGGTCGGCGACCTCAGCCATCACGATCAAGAAATACGCCAACCGCCGGCTCTACAACACGGCGACGTCGAGCTACGTCACGCTCGACCACCTTTGCCAGATGGTCAAGGACGGCCAGGATTTCGTGGTCTTCGACGCCAAGACCGGCGAGGACATCACCCGCCAGGTGCTGACCCAGATCATCGTCGAGGAAGAGCAGAAGAGCGGCCACAACCTGCTGCCGATCGGCTTCCTGCGCCAGCTCATCGGCTTCTACGGGAACAACCTGCAGTGGCTGGTGCCGCGCTACCTGGACGCCAGCATGCAGACCTTCGCCCGCAACCAGGACCAGTTCCGGGACTACATGCAGGGCGCCTTCGGCAATCTCTTCCCGTTCGGCCGGCTGGAGGAGATGGGCAAGCAGAACCTCGCCATGTTCGAGCGCGCGATGCAGATGTGGGCGCCGTTCAGCGGCCGGCCCGAGGACGGGCGCCCGCCCGAGGCGACGCGCCCGCCCGCTCCGGCCGCGGCTCCGCCCGGCGCGGCGCCGGCCAGCGAGTCGATGCGCGACCTCGAATCCCGCCTCGATGCGCTGCAGAAGCAGCTCGAGGCGCTGACCCACCGCGACGACAAGGCGTCCGACAAGGACAAGTCGTCCAAGGACAAGTCGTCCGGCTGAGCGCGGCCGGCAGCCGCGGGCGCGGTTCCGGGCGAGGGCTCAGCTCGCCGGCTTGGCGGGCTGGGTCGCCGCACCGCGGCGGCGCGTCTCGCGGTGGGCGATGAAGAGCCCGGACATGGCGACGATCGCGGCTCCGGCGATCAGCGGCAGGGTCGGGACGTCGCCCCAGACGAAGTAGCCCATGAGCACCGCCCAGATCATCGACAGATAGCTGAAGGGGGCCAGGATCGCCGCCGGCGTGAAGCGGAATGCCTGCGCCCACCAGAACTGGGCGATCCCCGAGCAGACGCCGATCGCCCCGATCGCCAGGAAGTCGGTCCAGGTCGGCGGCACCCAGGCAAAGAAGGGCAGGGAGGCGGCCGAGATCAGGAACGTCGTCACCGCCTGGTAGAAGACGAGCGTGGCGCTCGCCTCGGTGGCGCTCAGCCGGCGGATGCCGATCGAGAGCAGGGCGCCGAACAAGGCGTTCGCCAGCGCGAAGAGCGCGCCCGAATTGAGGACGTCGCCGGTCGGTCGCACCATGATGAGGACGCCCAGGAAGCCGAACGCGACGGCGCCCCAGCGGTAGATCCCGACCTTCTCGCCGAGCAGCGGCACCGAGAGGGCGGTGAGGAAGATCGGCGAGGCGAAGCCGATCGCCACCGCGTCGGCCAGCGGCATCATGCTGAAGGCGAGGAAGTTGCAGCTCATCGAGACGAACTGCAGCATCGCCCGCGAGACGTGCCAGCCGAGCCGGCGGGTGCGCAGCACCCGCAGCCCGCCCGAGACGGCGACGAGCACGAAACTCGGGATGAGCGCAAACAGGCAGCGGATGAAGACCACCTCGCCGACCGGATAGCGCTCGACCTGCCACTTGATCGCGGCGTTGAGGATGGAAAAGACGAAGACCGCGCCGACCATGTAGAGGATGCCGCGGCGGATATCGCCGCGGCTGGCCGGCGGCAGGAAGCTGGAGCGCATCGAAACCCGATCGTTGGCCGGGGATCGTGCGCCGGATCGGCCGCCATTGCCAACCCCGTTCCGGCGTTGGCCTCGGCCGGAGGGGGCTGATAGGCTCGGCCGGCCGGGGGAAATCGCCAAGGGGACACGAGACGCCGATGAGCGCCGCCACCAACATCACCGACCTGCTCGCCGCCGGGCGCGACGACGCGCCCGCGATCGCCGCGCCCGACCGGCCCGCGCTCACCCATGCCGAGCTGCGCCGCCTCGCCGCCGACACGGTCGCCCGCCTCAACCGGCTCGGCATCGGCCGCAACGACCCGGTCGCGATCGTCCTGCCGAACGGGCCGGAGATGGCGACCGCCTTCGTCGCCATCGCCTGCGGCGCGACCACGGCCCCGCTCAATCCCGCCTACCGGGCGGACGAGTTCGACTTCTACCTCGGCGACCTCGCGGCGCGTGCGCTGGTGGTCGAGCGCGGCAGCCAGTCGCCGGCGATCGCGGTGGCGCAGGCGCGCGGCGTGCCGATCGTCGAACTGGTGGCGGACCCGTCGGGCCCGGCCGGCGCCTTCGTCCTGGAGGGGGCCGCCATGCCCGGGGGCGGGGCGCACGGCCCGGCCGACAGCGACGACGTGGCGCTGGTGCTGCACACCTCGGGCACGACCTCGCGGCCGAAGATGGTGCCGCTCCGCCACCGCAACGTCTGCGCCTCCGCCCGCAACATCCGGGTGGCATTGGGCCTGACGGCGGCCGACCGCTGCCTCAACATCATGCCGCTCTTCCACATCCACGGCCTGATCGCCGCGGTCCTGAGCTCGCTCGGCGCCGGCGGCTCGGTCTTCTGCGCCCCGGGCTTCAACGCGCTGCGCTTCTTCGCGCAGCTCTCCGAGGCGAGGCCGACCTGGTACACGGCGGTGCCGACCATGCACCAGGCGATCCTGGCGCGCGCCGACCGCAACCGCGAGGCCATCGCGGCGGCGCCGCTCCGGCTCATCCGCTCGTCCTCGGCCTCGCTGCCGCCGCAGGTGATGCGGGCGCTCGAGGAGACCTTCTCGGTGCCCGTGATCGAGAGCTACGGCATGACCGAGGCCGCCCACCAGATGGCCTCGAACCCGCTGCCGCCCCGGCCGCGCAAGCCGGGCACGGTCGGCGTCGCGGCCGGGCCCGAGGTGGCGATCATGGCGGAGGCCGGCGCCGCGCTGCTGCCGCCGGGCGAGACGGGCGAGGTCGTGATCCGCGGCGACAATGTCACGTCCGGCTATGCCGCCAACCCGGACGCCAATGCCAAGGCCTTCACCGACGGCTGGTTCCGCACCGGCGACCAGGGCGTCATCGACGCCGACGGCTACCTGACGATCACCGGCCGGCTGAAGGAGCTCATCAACCGCGGCGGCGAGAAGATCAGCCCGCGCGAGGTCGACGAGGTGCTGATGGACCATCCCGCGGTCGATCAGGCGCTGACCTTCTCGATGCCCCACGACAAGCTGGGCGAGGAGGTGGCGGCGGTCGTCGTCCTGGCCGCCGGGCAGACCGCCACCGAGGCCGAACTGCGCGCCTTCGTGTCGCAGCGGCTGGCGGACTTCAAGGTGCCGCGGCGGGTCCTCTTCCTCGACGAGATCCCGAAGGGGGCCACCGGCAAGCTGCAGCGCATCGGCCTCGCCCAGCGCCTCGGGCTGACGGCATGAGGATCTGCATCTTCGGGGCCGGCGCCATCGGCGGCTATCTCGCCGCCGAGCTGGCGCTGGCGGGCGAGGACGTCACGGTGATCGCGCGCGGTCCCCATCTGGCGGCGATCCGCGAGCGCGGGCTGACCCTGCTGATCGGCGACGAGCGCAAGGTCGCCCGCGTCGCCGCGACCTCCGACCCGGCCGAAGCCGGGGTGCAGGACAGCGTCGTCGTCACCCTCAAGGCCCATTCGCTGCCGGCGGTGGCGGACCAGCTGACGCCGCTCTTCGGGCCCGAGACCTCGGTCGTCACCGCCATGAACGGCGTGCCCTGGTGGTACTTCGAGCGCCTGCCCGGCCCGTGGGAGGGGCACCGCATCCGCGCCGTCGACCCCGACGGGCGGATCGCGGCCGCGATCCGGCCCGAGCGCGTCATCGGCTGCGTCGTCTATCCCGCCTGCGAGGTGGTCGAGCCGGGGGTCGTCCGCCATGTCGAGGGCAACCGCTTCCAGCTCGGCGAGATCGACGGCAGCCGCACGGCGCGCGTCCAGGAACTGAGCCGGGCGATGGGCGCGGCCGGCCTGAAGGCCCCCGTCCGTCCCCGCATCCGCGACGACATCTGGCTGAAGCTGTGGGGCAATGCCGGCTTCAATCCGATCAGCGCGCTGACCCACGGCACGCTGGAGGAGATCGCGACCGATCCCGCGACGCGGCCGATCGTCCGGGCGCTGATGGTCGAGGTCCAGACGGTCGCCGAGGCGCTGGGCGCGAAACTCGCCGTCGATGTCGACACCCGCATCCAGTGGGCGCAGGACGTCGGCGCGCACAAGACGAGCATGCTGCAGGACCTGGAGCGCGGCCGGCCGATGGAGATCGATCCGCTGGTGACGGCGGTCCAGGAGATGGCGCGACTCGTCGGGGTCGCCACGCCCACCCTCGATGTCGTGCTCGGGCTCGTGCGGCAGCGCGCCCGGACCGCCGGCTGCCTGGCGGGATAGTCCCCGGTCCGCTCCCGTTCCGGACCGGTCGCGGCCGCGGCCGGTCCGCGTCCGTATGCCGCGGAATGCCGGGCGTGGCGGGTGTCCACGGCCGGCGTTCGCTCCATAACGGTGCGATTCATAAGCCAATCGGCGGAAGAACCTCGTCGGATCTGTGCGTCTTGCGGTTGACCCTCCTTCCCGCACGGCCGAACGTCTTGTCGCAATCCTGGGATCGTGCCCGGGCGATGAACGCGGCGCGTTCATCGGCACCAGTCGCCGGCCGGCCCTCCTATTCCCGTGCGGCGCGGTCGGCGAGGACCACGGAAGGAGCGTGAAGATGGATGACGGAAGCCCCCGGCCTCCCATGTCCGAGATCGGAACCAAGCGATCCAGCAACCGTGCCCGGATCGTCGACCGCCATGTCGGGGCGATGATCCGCGAACGGCGGATCGTGCTCGGCCTGACGCAACAGCAACTCGCCGACATGATCGGCGTGACCTACCAGCAGGCGCACAAGTACGAGCGCGGGATCAACCGCGTGTCGGCCGGCCGGCTCTTCGAGATCTCCCAGGTGCTGGGGGTTCCGGTCAGCTACTTCTTCGACGGCATCGACGAGGAAGGCGGCCGCAGCGCCGGCGGGCGCGACCGGATGAGCCTGGAACTCGCGCGCAACTTCGCGCAGATCGAGGACCAGAAGCAGAAGGAGGCGCTGAGCCACCTCGCCCGGGTCCTCGCGAACGGGCACGCGGTGGCTGCCTAGGCGGTCCCGTCCGCGCCGGAGGTGGGAGAGCGGGGGGCCTCCGCGCGTTCGTCCGGGATCGTGTCTTCACTGTCGGCGTCAGCGGCGTCGTGGCCGGGTCCGGGCCGCGGCGCCGCAGTCGTTTCCGCCACCGGTACGAAGGCCTTGCGCGCGTCGACCGGGACCGGTGCGCGCCGCCCGATGCGGTAGAGGGTGAAGCCGGCGAGGCCGGCCGAGATCACCGAGACATAGGCGAAGAGCGCCTGCGGCCCGAACCATCCCATGATGTTGGCCGCCAGGATCGGCCCGATCACCGCGCCGATCCCGTAGGCGAGCAGCAGCCCGGCGCTGGCCGCGACCCGCTGGCCGGGCCCGGTGAAGTCGTTGGCGTGCGCCACCATCAGCGGATAGATGGTGAGCGACAGGCCGCCATAGACCGCGACGAGGCCGAGCAGGAGCGGCAGCGACCAGGAGCCGACGACGGCGATCGCCGCGGCGGCCAGGACGACGCCCGAGGTCACCCCGACGATGACGTGGCGGCGGTCCCGCCGGTCCGACAGCCGGCCGACCGGCCACTGCATCAGCATCCCGGCGAAGATCGTGACCGTCATGAACTGGGCGATGGCGGCGACCGACAGGCCGAGCGATTGCCCGAACAAGGGCGCCAGGCTGTAGAAGGCGGCGTTGGACAGGCCGACGGCGAAGCAGCCGACGACGCCGAGCGGCGAGATCCGGTAGAGCGCGATGAGGTTGAGGGCGGTGCGCGAGGGCGGCGGCGGGCCGGCCGACGGCGACAGCGCGACCGGCACCAGGGCGACCGAGAGCAGGGCGCCGGCGACGAGGAAGAGGTCGGGCCCGGCGGGGTCGCCCGCCTGCAGGAGCTGCTGCCCGAGGCCCGAGGCCATCTGGTTGACGATCATGTAGAAGGACAGGATGCGGCCGCGGTTGCCGCTGTCGGCGCGGTCGTTGAGCCAGCTCTCGGTGACCACGAAGATGCCGGCGATGGCGAAGCCGGAAAGGACGCGGATCGCCATCCAGGCCCAGGCGCTGACGAAGAGCGCGAGGAAGAGGAACGAGCCGGTCAGGATCGCCGCGAAGGCGGCGAAGGCGCGGATATGGCCGACCCGGGCGACCACCGCGCCCGCCCACAGCGAGCCGAAGAGGAAGCCCGCGAAATAGGCCGAGACGACGAAGCCGATGAGCTGCGGCGGGAACCGCTCGATGCCCATGCGCAGCGACAGGAACGAATTGAACAGGCTCGACGCCAGCAGCACCATGCCGATGCCGAGCAGCAGCGGCCCGACGGACTTCAGTACCCCGCGCATCCGCCCGACCCCGATCGCGTCCCCCCGGCCATCCGCCTCCATAGCACGGCGGCGGCGGGGTCAGCGACCGCCGGGCGTCACGCGCACTTGGAATAGCCGCAGTTGATGCAGCTGTCGCAGCCCTCCTGGCGCACCAGGCCGGCGGTGCCGCATTTCGGGCACTGGCGCAGCGGCGGCGCCGCGGCCGGCCCGTCGGCGGGCAGTCCCACCACCTGCCGCGGCACTTCGACCATCCGTCCCTCGGGGCTGGCGATGAAGCCGATGTCGATCATGTGCCGCTCGATCACCTCGCCGATGGCGGCGAGCAGCGAGGGCACGTAGCGGCCGTCCATCCAGGTGCCGCCACGCGGGTCGAAGACGGCCTTCAGCTCCTCGACGACGAACGACACGTCGCCGCCGCGGCGGAAGACGGCGCTGATCATCCGGGTCAGGGCCACCGTCCAGGCATAGTGCTCGGTGCTCTTGGAGTTGATGAAGACCTCGAACGGCCGGCGCCGGCCGTCCTGCACGATGTCGTTGAGGGTGATGTAGATGGCGTGGTCGGTCTCGGGCCAGCGGATCTTGTAGGTCTTGCCGGGCAGCGCCTCGGGCCGGTCGAGCGGCCGGGTCATGTAGACGACGCCGCCGGCCTCGAAGAGGTCGGCCGGGCGCGCGGGCGGCGGCGCCAGGGGCAGTTCCTGCTGGCGGGCCTCGGGCTTCTCCTTGCCGCCGGTCGCCGGGACGCTGAGGACGGAGCCCGTGACCTCGTTCGGGCGGTAGGTCGTGCAGCCCTTGCAGCCGAGGTCGTAGGCGCGGAGATAGACGTCCTTGAAGGCGTCGAAGGGGATGTCGACCGGGACGTTGATGGTCTTGGAGATCGAGCTGTCGACATAGCGCTGGACGGCCGCCTGCATGACTAGGTGGTCGGCCGGCGTCAGCGTCTGGGCATCGACGAAATAGTCCGGCAGCGGTTTGTTCTCGCCCTCCAGGCGGCGGAAGAGGCGGTAGGCATGGTCGCTGACCTCCTCCTCGCGGCGGCTGCCGTCGGGCATCAGCACCTGGCGCGAATACTTGAAGCTGAAGACCGGCTCGAGCCCGGAGGAGACGTTGTCGGCGAAGATCGAGATGGTCCCCGTTGGCGCGACCGAGGTCAGCAGCGCATTGCGGATGCCGTGCCGCGCGATCGCCTCGCGCACGTCGGCGTCCAGTTCCGAGACGGTTTCGCCGGCGAGGTAGGCGTCGCGGTCGAAGAGCGGGAACGCGCCCTTCTCGCGCGCCAGCTCCGTCGAGGCGAGGTAGGCGTGGCGCTGGATCGCCCGCATCCAGCTTTCCGTCAGCGCCACCGCGTCGTGGCTGCCGTAGCGTGTCCGGCACAGGATCAGCGCGTCGGCGAGGCCGGTGACGCCGAGCCCGATGCGGCGCTTGGCCCTGGCCTCGGCCTCCTGCTCGGGGAGGGGAAAGCGCGAGACGTCGATGACGGCGTCCATGATCCGGACCGCCGTCGGCACCAGTTCGGCCAGCCGGTCGAGGTCGAGCCGCGCCGTCTCCGTGAACGGATCGAGGACCAGCGCCGCGAGGTTGATCGAGCCGAGCAGGCAGGCCCCGTAGGGCGGCAGCGGCTGCTCGCCGCACGGGTTGGTCGCCCGGATCGTCTCGCAATAGTGCAGGTTGTTGCGCTGGTTGATGCGGTCGATGAAGATCACGCCCGGCTCGGCATAGGCGTAGGTCGCGCGCATGATCGCGTCCCACAGCTCGCGCGCCGGCAGCACCTTCCAGGTGACGCCGTTGAAGCGCAGTTCCCAGGGCTGGTCCTCGCGCACCGCAGTCATGAAGGCGTCGGTGACCAGCACCGACAGGTTGAACATGCGCAGCCGCCCCGGCTCGCGCTTGGCGGCGATGAAGGCCTCGATGTCGGGATGGTCGCAGGCGAGGGTGGCCATCATCGCGCCGCGGCGATGGCCGGCGCTCATGATGGTGCGGCACATGGCGTCCCAGACGTCCATGAAGGAGAGCGGGCCGGAGGCGTCGGCGCCGACGCCCTTCACCGGCGCGCCGCGCGGCCGCAGCGTCGAGAAGTCGTAGCCGATGCCGCCGCCCTGCTGCATCGTCAGGGCGGCCTCGCGCAGGTGCTGGAAGATGCCGCCCATGTCGTCGGGCACGGTGCCCATGACGAAGCAGTTGAAGAGGGTGACGGCGCGCCCGCTGCCGGCACCGGCGACGATCCGGCCCGCCGGCAGGAAGCGGAAGCCCTCCAGCGCCGCGTAGTAGCGGTCCTCCCAACGGCCGGGCTCGGCCTCGACGGCGGCCACGGCGCGGGCGACGCGGCGCCAGGTGTCCTCGATGGTGCGGTCGAGCGGCGCCCCGTCCGGCCCCTTCAGCCGGTACTTCATGTCCCAGATCTGCTGGGAGATCGCCGCTACGCTGGCCATGGATGCGCCTCCTGCCTGCTCACCGACGGGGCTGCCGGCCGCTTCCGGTCCGGCGGAATCTAGGCAGCGGGCGGGGGAGGGTCAAGCGGGTGTTCACGTTCTGTTTCGGACCGTCTTCTGCTGCCACAAGCCGCTGATGCGACTGGGAAAGCTCGGACGATCCCCGCTATCCCCGGGATTCCGGCGTCCCTTGTCCACCGGCGTCGCGCAGGAGCCGGGCGGTGGCCGCTTCGGTCTCGCGCTCCAGGCGCTGCAGGAACTCGCGGCGGTCGAGGCCGGGCGGAATTGCCGGCAGGAGCTCGACGGTGATCGTGCCCGGCCGCTTGAAGAAGGCGCGCCGGCCCCAGCACAGGCCGGAATCGAGCGCGACCGGCACCACCGGCAGGCCCAACTGGGCGTAGAGCGCGGCCACCCCCGGCTGATAGGGCGCGGCCGCGCCCTCGGCCGACGGCGCCACGCGCGTGCCCTGGGGATAGATCAGGATCGAGCGGCCGGCCGCGGCCAGCGCGCGGGCGTCGGCGACCATGCCGCGCAGCGCCCGGGCGCCCGCCTTGCGGTCGACCGGAATGGCGCCCCAGCGGCGCACGAAGCCGCCATAGATCGGGATGCGCAGCAGTTCCTGCTTCAGCACCACCGCCGGCGCGTCGAGGTGCCCCGGCATCATGATCGTGTCCCAGGCGGACTGGTGCTTGGCGGCATAGATGACCGGACCCGGCGGGGCGCGGTCGAGGCCGATCCAGCGGCTGCGGATGCCGACGATCGCCGCTGCGAGCCGCGCCACGCCGGCCGCCCAGAAGCGGTAGACGGCGACGGTGGCGGCGCGCGGCAGGAAGATGGCGGGCCAGGTCAGCAGCGCCAGCGCGATGGTCCACAGGAAGAAGGCGGCGTTGAAGGCGGCGGACCGGACGATCGTCAATGGCTGCTCCGGGGGCGGACGAAGCTCCACAGATACTTCGCATATTCCGATGCCAGCAGCATCGCCGTGCCGCGCGCCGCCCACCAGTCGCGGCGCATCTGCGTCGGCACGACCGGGTGCAGCACGAAGCGGACCTCCGGCATGGTCCGCCGCAGTTCGCGCTCGGCCCGCCAGAGATGGTAGTTGGCGGTGACGAGCCGCAGCGAACGGAAGCCCTCCTGGGCCATCCAGCGGGCGGTCTCGACGGCGTTGCCGCGGGTGTCGGCGGCGGCATGGCCGAGGACGATGCGGTCGGCGCGGCCGGTCTCGCCGACCCCGGCATTGCGCAGCATGACCGGCAGGTCGACGTCGGGATGGACCCCCGACACGAACAGCTTCTGCGCCAGCCCGCGGACGAGCAGCGCCGCGCCCTCGGGGATGCGGTCGGGGCCGCCGGTGAGCACGACGATGGCGTCGGTCGGGGTGTCGTCCGCGGGCGTGCTCCACGGGATGCTCTCGGCGAACCAGACGAAGCCGGCGACGAGCGCGAGCGCGACCGCGAGCCCCGCCCACAGCAACCGGCGGGCGAGGCGGGCCAGCCCGGCGATCATGGCCGGCCGAGAAGCGCCGCGACGGCCGCCGCCAGATCGTCGTGGACGGCGACCGGCAGCAGGTGCGCCGGCAGGCCCCGGGCCTGCGTCGCCGCACCCTTGCCGGTGCGCACCAGGACGCGCCGGCAGCCGGCGGCGGCGGCGGCCTCGAGGTCGGTCAGCGCGTCGCCCACCATCACCGCGTCCGCGGGCGCGGTGCGGAAGCGCGCCAGCGCCTCGCGCAGCATCCCCGGCCGCGGCTTGCGCCGCTCGGTCGGGCGGTCCGGCGGGTCGGGGCAGACGAACCAGGCGTCGATGCGCCCGCCCTCGCGGGCGAGCGCGGTCCGGACGCGATCGTTGATGCGCTCCAGCATCTCGGGGCTGACGATGCCGCGCCCGACGACCGACTGGTTGGAGACGACGGCGACCGGGATCCCGGCGCCGTTGAGGCGCGCGACCGCGGCGGCGGCGCCCGGGATCATCTCCAGTTCCCCCGGATGGCGCACCGAATGGGCGAGGTCGACGTTGAGGACGCCGTCGCGGTCGAGGAGGGCGAGGCGCATGGCCGCCGTCACATGGTCCGGGCGAGCGCCCGCAGCACCACCTTGCGGGCGACGACGACGGCGATGGCGGCCGCCGCCACCGGCAGCAGCCCGACCGCCAGCCACTCGCGGGTGCCGAACTCGAGGGCCGGCAGCAGGCCGGTGCGGACGATCATCCCGGCGGTGCCGATCAGCATCATCAGCACCGCCGCCAGCGCCGCCCCGGCCGCTCCGCCCTGCAGCCCCATCCACAGTGCCTGGCGCTGGAACTGGCGGGCGATGTAGCTGTCGTGGGCGCCGATGACGTGCAGGATCTCGATCACCTCGCGGTGGATCGCCAGGGCCGCGCGGGTGGCGAGGGCGACCGTCAGGCCGATGCCGAGCACGGCGCCGAGGAGGACCGTGCCGGCCGCCAGCCGCACCGCCGTCACCCAGCCGAGGATCTGGTCGACCCAGAGATGATGGTCGTCGACCCGGATGTCGGGCGCGACGGCGCCGACGACCGCCGCCAGCGTGCCCTCGCGCGGCGGGTCCGAGGGGTCGACGCGGACATCGACCAGGGTCGGTAAGGGCAGGGCCGACCCGGCTTGGCCGAGGCCGGCCAGGTCGGCGCCGAGCCACGGTTCGACGAGGCGCGCGGTCGTTTCGCGAGGGACGGCGGCGGCCGAGAGGACGCCCGGCACCGCCGCCAGCGCCGTCACCACCGCCTGGGCGCGGGCCGCCGTCGCCGCATCCGATTCGGCATGCGGGATCTCGATCGTGACGTTGCCGGCGAGACCGGCGCCGAAGCGGGCGGCGGCCGCCTCGACCGCCAGCGCCAGCGCCAGCGCCAGCGCGGCGACGAAGGCCATCACCGCCACCATCCACGGGATGGTGCGGCTGGCCGCATCGGGCGCGAGCAGGCCGCCGCCGATCATTTGCCACCTCCGCGCACTTCCGCCAGTTCGCCGTCGACCAGATGGAGCACGCGGCCGCCGTGGCGGCGGACCAGGGCCTCGTTGTGGGTGGCGATGACGATGCTGGTGCCGAGCTTGTTCATCTCGACGAAGAGATGCATCAGGCGGCTGCCGATCTCCTCGTCGAGATTGCCGGTCGGCTCGTCGGCGAGGAGCAGCTTGGGCTGGGCGATGACCGCCCGGGCGACGGCGACGCGCTGCTGCTGGCCGCCCGACAGCGCCGGCGGATAGTGGTCGACGAAGGGCCCCAGCCCGACCCAGCGCAGCAGTTCCTCCGCATGGCGGCGGGTCTCGGCCTCGGGCCGGCCGGCGATGCGCAGCGGCAGGGCCGCGTTCTGCAGCGCCGTCAGGTTGGGGATGAGGCGGAAATCCTGGAAGACGACGCCGATCTGGCGGCGCAGGCCAGGCAGTTCCTCGCGCGGCGTCGTCGCGATGTCGCGGCCGAACAGGTTGATGAGCCCGCGCGACGGCGCATGCGCCAAGTACATCAGGCGCAGCAGCGAGGACTTGCCGGCGCCGCTGGCGCCGGTGAGGAACCAGAAGGCGCCGGGCTCGACCGTGAAGGTGAGGTCCCGCAGGATCTCCGGCCCCGTCCCGTAGCGCATCCCAACGTTCTCGAACCGGATCACGTCGCCGCCGTCCGCCTTGCCTTCAGGGTCCCGGAGGGGGCGCACCTTGGCATGCGGGCCGCGGCCGCGTCCACCCGTAGGGCGGTGGTTCAGATGGCGCGGCCGCGGACCGTCCGCCGCAGGTCGCGCACCGCCTCGACGATCCCCGGCATGTGCGGGTTGAGGGCGAGGCCGCGCTCGAAGGCGGCCAGCGCCTCCGCTGGCCGGCCCTCGGCGTTGCGGATCAGCCCGAGCCCGGCCCAGGCGCCGAAATGCCGCGGCTCCAGCGCCAGCGTGCGGGCGACCGCGGCGGCCGATTCGGCGTACCGGCCGAGATGGAAGAGCACGGTCGCCCGCTTGTTCCAGCCCTCGGCGAAGTCCGGCGCCTTGTCGGTCACGTCGGTGAACCGGACCAGCGCCTCCTTGAGCCGGCCGCTGGCGAAGGCGGCGACACCGAGGCGGAATGGGATGATCGCCTCCTCGACGCCGGTGATCGACCAGCGCTGCCAGATCTCGGCCTCCAGCCGGGCGGCGGCTCCGGGATCGGCCGACGGCAGGCGGGCAAAGAGCGGGGCGAGGGCGGGATCGCCCTGGTCGGCGGCGGCCGGCGGGCTGGCCAGCGCCAAGGCGGCGGCCAGCATCGGCCGGAGGATGGAGAGCCGGCGCATGGCCGGAGTCTGGGGCGCGGGACCGCCCTTGCCAAGCCCCTCGCCGATGGCCTTCGACGCCGATGCCGCAGTGCAGCGCGTCGCTTGCGACCCCGCCGTCGACCGGCTAGGTTCCGCCGACAACCGGGGGCCCACCGCCGCCTCGATGATCCTCACCTGTCCGGCCTGCGACACCCGCTACCTGATCGATCCCGTCAGCCTCGGCAGCGAGGGGCGCGTCGTCCGCTGCGCCCATTGCGGCCATTCCTGGCATCAGGTCCCGCCGGCCGATTCGCCGCGCCGGATCGACCTGCTGGCGCCGCCGGACGCCGGGCAGGCGCCCGAGCGGCTCGACATCCCGGTGCCGCCGTCGCCGGCGCCGCTGCCCAACTACCTGCCCTGGACGATCCTGCTGGCGCTGCTGGTCGGGATCGTCGTCGTCGCCCACTTCGCCCGCGACAGCATCGTCGACGCCTGGCCGCCGGCGGCGAAGCTCTACGCCATGGTCGGCGTCCGGGTCGAGCCGCTGGGCGCGGGCCTCGAGATCCGCGGCATCGTCACCGACCGCCGGATCGCCGGCGGCGAGCAGGAACTCCTGGTCCGCGGCGAGGTCTACAACGGCTCCAGCGAGGAGCGGACCATTCCCCGCCTGCGGGCGGTGCTGAAGGACGCGGGCGAGCGCGCGCTCTCGTCCTGGACCTTCCCTGCGGCGGCGGCGCGCCTGCTGCCCGGCGAGAGCGCGACCTTCACCACCGCGGTGCGGGACCCCGACCGGCGCGCCGCCGGCCTGTCGATCACCTTCACCAAGGGCGACTGAACCCGTCGCTCAGAAGCGCCTCAGCAGCCGGTCGATGTAGTCGCGCTCGAGCGACGGGCGGAAGCGCTCGCCGGCGCGGCGCCGGAGTTCGTCGAGAATGGCCCGGCTGCGCGACAGCTCGCCTTCCCCCGGGACCTTGACGTCGCTGCCCTCGTAGGTGCCGGTGGTCGGCATCGGCCGGCCGAGCGGGTCGCGGTTGCGGTCGGCGTTGCGCTGCCCCTGGTTGGGCACGCCCGACGGGTCGCCCTCGCCGAACTGGTCGCCGCCCATCATCTGCTCGGCCATGCCCTGCATCGCCTGCTGGAGCTGGTCGAGCGCCTCGCCCTGGGGTCCGATGGCGCCGCCCGGGTCACCCTGGCCGAGCTGGCGCGCGGCATCGCGCATGGCGCGCTCGGCCCGCCCGAGGCCGCCGGGGATCTCGCCGCCGGCCTCGCCCATGCGGCGCATGAACTCGCCCAGCATCCGGCGGAGCTGCTCCTGGTCGCCGGCGCCCATCCCCTCCTGGCCGTCCTGCCCCTGCTGCCCCTGCTGCCCCTGCTGACCCTGCTGACCGCGCTGCCCCTGCTGGCCGCGCTGGCCCTGGCGCTGCTGCTGGGCGCGGTGGCTGCGGTCGAGAAGCTGCTGCTGGCGCTGCATCATGCGCTGCAGGTCGCGCATCATCTGCTGCGCCTGACCCTGCTGGCCCTGCTGCTGCTGGCCCGGCATCGGCCGCGCCATGCGCATGTTCTCCATCATCTCCTGGAGGCGCTCCAGCATCTGGCGCGCCGCGTCGCGGGCGCCGGTGCGGGCGAGGTCGCGCGCCTGGTCGAGCATGCGCTGGATGTCCTCCCGGCGCACCACCTGGGTGTCGGGGGGCAGCTGCTGCGGCTGGAAGCGCTCGGGGTTGCGCATCATCTCCTCGGCCATCGCCTGCATGTAGCGGTCGATCGCCTGCTGGAGGTCGCGCATCAGCTTTTCGATCTCGGCGTCCGAGGCGTTCCGGTCGAGCGCGTCCATCAGCGCCCGCTGCGCCTGCCGCAGGTCGCGCTCGGCCGACGAGCCACGGCCGTCCTCGATGCGCAGCGCCGTGTCCCAGAGGAGCTGCTGCACCGGCTCGATCGAGGAGCCGTCGCTGTCGAAGGAGAGGCGGGCCCGCGCCGTGCGCAGCGCCAGGAAGACGACGACATCGTCGTCGAAGCGCGCCGGCCGGAGGCTGAGCTGCCCCAGCACCTCGGCCACCGCCTCGCGGTTCGCCGGATCGAGGATCAGCTCCTTGCGCTGCTCGACGATGGCCCGGGCGACCGGGTGGGTGAAGGTGCGCTCGGGCAGGGTGGTCGCGGCGGGCTCGCTCGTGCCCTTCTGGCCGATGGCGTCGACCGCTTCCAGGGTGATGGTGACCGGCAGCCCGGCCCAGGGATGCGGGGTGAGGTCGTGGAAGCTGGTGGCGCGGGCGGCGGCGGGCCCGACGCCGGGCAGCGGCAGCTCCAGCGTGATGGTGGCGCCGCCGGGCGCGTCCTGCCGGTCGTCGGCGCGGCGGATGACCGCCGTCACCGTCTCGATGCCGTAATCGTCCTCGGCGTCATATTCGAGGCGCAGGGCCGCACGCTCGCTGCGGCCGGGCGGCATCGCGAAGCGGATGGCGGGGGCCGCGTCGGGGATGATGCGGATCGGCCATTCGGCGATCGTCCGCCGTCCCTGGACGACCGCCAGCCGCTCGCCGGCGGAGAGCGTCGCGCCGACCCGGAAATTCGCGGCGTCGATGGCGGTGAAGTCGGTCGCGGCCTGATCGACGAGGAGGCGCGGCACGGCGCCGCCGCCGTGCAGCTGCGCCAGCAGGGCGCTGCCGGTCGGCACCGGCAGCGGCCGCTCGCTGTCGGCGCGCAGCAGCACCGGCGGCTGGCCGGTATAGGTCGGCGGATTGATCCAGACGTCGAGGGCGACCGTCGCGGGCGCGGCGGGAGCGGCGAAGGTCGGGGTCACCGCGCGCAGGAGCCGGGCGCCGCCGTCGTCGCGGCCGGCGACGATGCCGATCACCAGGAGGAGCGCCAGCGCGGCGCGGAGCGCGTAGGGGTCGCGGCGGGCCCAGCCGGCGGCGGGGACACCGACCGCGAGCCGGTCGGCCCGGGCCCGCATGCGCTGCTGGTGGATCGCCCAGAGCGCCGCCGCCGGGCCGTCGAGCGCGCCGGCCGGCCGGTCCTCGAGGGTGCCGAGCGGCCGGTGCCGGAGGCCGCTCGCCGTCTCGACCCGGCGCCGCGCGTCGGCACCGGCCGGCATGGCGAGGCCGCGCACGGCGCGCACCGCCAGCACGGCGAATATCGCGAGGAAGGCGGCGAGGAGCCCGAGATGGAGCCAGCCCGGCAGCAGGGCCGGGAGGTCGAGCAGCGCCAGCGCAACAAAAAGGCCGCCGACACCGATCGGCGGCCACAGGGCCGGCCACGTCCGCTCCCAGAGGAGCGCCAGTCGCGCGAGGCGCACGCGCCGCCGGGCGCCGGGGGGCAGCCCCCCCGGTGCCGGCTGCGGAGCGCCGCTCAGGTTCGGCGGGTCTGCCACGGCGCAAGCCTTTCGTGCGCGATCATCTCGTCATAGCTAGGGCGGGCGCGGACCACGGAAAAGTCCCCGCCGCGCACCATCACCTCGGGCGCCAGCAGGCGGCTGTTGTAGATCGAGCTCATGACGGCGCCATAGGCGCCGGCGACGCCGATCGCGACCAGTTCCCCGGGCTCGACCGGCGGCATGGTGCGCGCCGTCGCGATGACGTCGCTCGACTCGCAGATCGGCCCGACGACGTCGACCGTCACCGGCTCGGCGCCGGGGCGCGGCTCGGCCACCGGCCGCACCGGGTGCCAGGCGTCGTACATGGCCGGCCGCACCAGATCGTTCATCGCCGCGTCCAGGATCACGAAGGTCTTGAGCGACCCGCGCTTCACGTACTGGACGCGTGCAAGGAGGATGCCGGCGTCGGCGACCAGCCAGCGGCCCGGTTCCAGCACCACGGTCCCGGGGAAGCCGGCCAGCGCCTCGCGCGCGGCGGCGGCATAGGCCGGCAGGTCGACCGGCGGGGCGTGGCGATAGTGGACGCCGAGGCCGCCGCCGAGGTCGAGCCGCTCCAGCCGGTGCCCGTCCTCGCTCATCAGCGTACGGGCGAAGCCGACCAGCCGTCCGAAGGCCGCGCGGTAGGGCTCGACCGACGTCAGCTGGCTGCCGATATGCATGGCGAGCCCGGCGAGCCGGATGCCCGGCAGGGCGGCCGCGCGGGCGGCGACATCGCGGGCCTGGTCGAGCTCGATGCCGAACTTGGTCTCGGGCGTGCCGGTGGTGATCTTGGCGTGGGTGCCGGCATCGACGTCGGGATTGACGCGGAGCGCGACCTGGGCGACGCGGCCCATGCCGCTGGCGACCGCCGACAGCCGCTCCAGCTCCGGCTCGGACTCGACGTTGAACTGGAGGATGCCGGCCGCCACCGCGGCCGCCATCTCGGGCGCGGTCTTGCCGACCCCGGCGAAGACGATGCGCTCGGGCGCGACCCCGGCGGCGAGCGCCCGCCGCAGCTCGCCCTCCGAGACGATGTCGGCGCCGGCGCCGAGCTCGGCGAAGGTGCGGATCACCGCCTGGTTGCTGTTCGCCTTCAGCGCATAGCAGACGAGGTGCGGGATGCCGGCGAAGGCGGCGTCGAAGGTGCGGAAGCGGTCCTCCAGCACCGCCTGGGAATAGACCCAGCAGGGCGTCCCGATCTCGTCGGCGATCACCGGCAGCGGCACGTCCTCGGCATGCATCGTCCCGTCGCGGTAGGCGAAGCCGTCGCGGAGGGCGGGGCCCGGCGGGGGGGACAGTTCATTCACGGGGATAGACCTTCGGATAGGTGGACTTCTCGCCGTCGGGCGGGTCGAGGCGCGCCTTCTTCCCGCAGGCGGCGAGGCTGCCGGCGGCAATCAGGAGCACGAGGGCGGCGAGGAGCGGACGCAGGATCATGCGAGGTACTTCTCCCTGGCCTCGGCGATGCGGGCGCGCACGCCGTCCGGCGCGGTGCCGCCGAAGCTGGTGCGGCTGGCGACCGAGCGGTCGACCGTCAGCACGTCGTAGACCGCATCGGTGATGCCGGCGTGCTCGGCCTGGAACTCGGCCAGCGTCAGGTCGGCCAGCGCGCAGCCCTTGTCCTCTGCGCGGCGGACGCAGCGGCCGGTGACATGGTGCGCCTCGCGGAAGGGGATGCCCAGCGTCCGCACCAGCCAGTCGGCGAGGTCGGTCGCGGTGATGAAGCCCTTGTCGGTGGCGGCCCGCATCCGTTCGGCGTCGGGCGTCATGTCGCGCACCATGCCGGCCATCGCGGCGAGCGCCAGCGACAGGGTGTCGGCGGCCTCGAAGGTCGGCTCCTTGTCGTCCTGCATGTCCTTGCCGTAGGTCAGCGGCAGGCCCTTCAGCACGATCAGCAGCGCGTTGAGGGCGCCGATCACCCGGCCCGCCTTGGCGCGCACCAGTTCGGCGGCGTCGGGGTTGCGCTTCTGCGGCATGATCGAGCTGCCGGTGGTGTAGGCGTCGGTCAGCCGGATGAAGCGGAACCCGTCCGCGCACCACAGCACGATCTCCTCGGCGAAGCGCGACAGGTGGACGGCGGCGATGGCGGCGGCCGCGAGGAACTCCAGCGCGTAGTCGCGGTCGGAGACGGCGTCGAGCGAGTTCGCCATCGGCCGGTCGAAGCCCAGCGCCGCCGCCGTCATGTGGCGGTCGATCGGGAAGGAGGTGCCGGCCAGCGCGGCGGCGCCCAGCGGCGATTCGTTCATGCGCCGGCGGGCGTCGGCGAGCCGGCCGCGGTCGCGGCCCAGCATCTCGACATAGGCCATCAGGTGATGGCCGAAAGTGACCGGCTGGGCCGCCTGGAGATGCGTGTAGCCCGGCATGACCGTGCCGGCGTGCGGCTCCGCGAGGTCCAGCAGGGCCGCCTGCAGATCCTTCATCTGCTGGTCGAGCCCGTCGACGGCGTCGCGGACCCAGAGCTTGAAGTCGAGCGCGATCTGGTCGTTGCGCGAGCGCGCGGTATGGAGGCGGCCGGCGGCTGGGCCGATCAGCTCGGTCAGGCGCGCCTCCACGTTCATGTGGATGTCTTCCAGCACGACCTTGAACGCGAAGGTGCCGGCCTCGATCTCGCCGAGGATGGTGTCGAGCCCGGCGACGATCCGCTCGGCGTCGGCGGCCGAGACGATGCCCCTGGCGGCCAGCATCCGTGCGTGCGCCTTCGAGCCGGCGATGTCCTGGGCGTAGAGGCGGCGGTCGAACCCGATCGAGGCGTTGATCCGTTCCATGACCGCGGCCGCGCCCGCGGCGAAACGCCCGCCCCACAGCGGGTTGGCGGCGGGCTCGGCGGCACCATTATTCTTGTTCGCGTCGGTCACAGGCTCGGGCTCCGAAGACATGATCGTTGGTTTCGCGCGGCTCGCCGCCGCACTGCTGCTGCTCCTGGCGGCGTCGGCCGCGGCTCCGGCCGGGGCCGAGGCGCCGCCCTTCCGCGGTGCGATCGGCGAATTTACCCCGGCGGCGGAGCCGCGGCCAGCGCCGACGCTGCCCTTCCTCGATGGCCAGGGGCGCGAGGTGTCGCTGGCCGATTTCCGCGGCAAGCTGCTGGTGGTCAACCTGTGGGCCACCTGGTGCGCGCCCTGCGTCCGGGAGATGCCGGCGCTCGACCGGCTGCGGCGGAAGCTCGAGGGCACGAACGCGATGGTGCTGGCGCTCTCCTCCGACCGCGGCGGGGTCCGCCAGGTCGAGGCCTTCCTGAAGAAGCACGGCGTCGAGGGGCTGGGCGTCTGGGTCGATCCCCGTGGCGCCATCCCGCGCGCCTTCGGCGCCCGCGGCCTGCCGACGACCATCCTCGTCGACTGGGACGGGCGCGAGATCGGCCGGCTCGAGGGCGATGCCGAGTGGGACGGCGAGGCGGCGCTGGCGCTGATCCGCCACTACCTGAAGTAGGGGTGCCGCGACCTCAGGCGTGCGGGCGCGGGTTGCTGCCGTCGCGGTAGCGCGACAGCCGGAACTCGCGCGGGTCGACGATCGGCCGGTCGCCGGTGACGAGGTCGGCCGCCAGCCGCCCCGCCGCCGGGCCGATGCCGAAGCCGTGGCCGGAGAAGCCGGTGGCGATGACGAAGCCCGGCAGCGCGTCGACGGTCGAGATCACCGGCACGATGTCGGGCGTGCTGTCGATCAGCCCGCCCCAGGTCTGCGTCACCACCATGTCGCGGAAGACCGGGAAGTCGCGCGCGACGAGTTCCTTGAGGGCGGCCAGCGCTTCCTGCGACGGCTCGGGGTCCATGATCCGCACCTGCTCGAACGGCGTCACGCTGTCGAGCGACCAGCGCCGCGGCCGCCGCAGCTCGTCGAAGAAGCGCTTGCCGAGGCGGAGCTTGACGACCTTGCGGTTCTGCCGCCAGACCGGCAGGAAGTCGAAGAAGAGACGGAAGCTGTCCGGCGTGATGTCGGTGATGTTGGTGTTGCGCTTGGCCATCGTGTAGCCGCCGTCGGCGCGCTTGCGGATGCCGTAGTCGTTGGTGCCCATGGTGCATTCGGGCCCGCCCTCGATGGGGGCGGTGCGAAGGACCGAGCCCGTCACCATGAGCTGCGGGATGTCGATGCCGAGATTGCCCGAGAAGAGCCTGGACCAGACGCCGCCCGCCAGGATGACGCCCGAGCAGGCGACGCGCCCCTTCTCGGTGACGACGGCCGCGACCCGGCCGCCCGCCGTCTCGATGCCGCGCACGGCGCAGTTCGTCATGACGGTCCCGCCGGCGCGCTGGACGGCGCGCGCCATCGCCGGGGCGGCGATCGAGGGCTCGGCACGGCCGTCGCTGGCCGTGTAGAGGCCGCCCACCCACTTCCTGGTGCTGCCCGGCGCGAGGCGGGCGACCTCTTCGGCGCCGAGCAGCCGCGAATCGAGCTGGAACGGCCGGGCATGCTCGAGCCAGCGTTCCTTGGCCGCCATGTCGGCCTCGCTGTCGCAGGTGAAGAGCGTGCCGGCGCGGGTGAAGCCGGTCGCTTCGCCGATGCGCCGGTCCATGCCTTCCCACATCCGCTGCGCTTCGATGCTGAGCGGGATTTCGCGCGGGTCGCGCTGGGCGGTGCGGCAGAAGCCCCAGTTGCGGCTCGACTGCTCGGCCGCGACCTCGCCTTTCTCGCAGAGGACCGTGGGAATGCCCTTCTCGGCCAGCGAGAGGGCGGCGCTGACGCCGATGATGCCGGCGCCGACGACGACGACCTGGGTCTGGGCCGGAAGCGTGTCGTCGGATCGGACGCGATCGACGGTGACGGGCATGGGCGGGGAACCTTGCGCGGCTGAGAAGCGACCGCGAAGTGTCGTCCCGGCCGGTCGGCCGCTCAAGCCCGATCGCAGGGCGGGGCGATCCTGCGACAGGCGGCCGCAGGATCGGTGTGGGTCAGCGCGTCGGGACCGGCTTCTCGCCGCGATAGTCGTAGAAGCCGCGGCCGGCCTTGCGGCCGAGCCAGCCGGCCTCGACATACTTCACCAGCAGCGGGCAGGGGCGGTACTTGGAGTCCGCGAGCCCGTCATAGAGCACCTGCATGACGGCGAGGCAGGTGTCGAGGCCGATGAAGTCCGCCAGTTCGAGCGGCCCCATCGGGTGGTTGGCGCCGAGCTTCATGGCGGTGTCGATCGCCTCGACCGAGCCGACGCCCTCGTAGAGCGTGTAGACGGCCTCGTTGATCATCGGCAGCAGGATGCGGTTGACGATGAAGGCCGGGAAGTCCTCGGCCGCCACCGGCTGCTTGCCGAGCCGCACCGCCAGTTCGCGGATCGACTGGTAGGTCGCGTCCTCGGTCGCGATGCCGCGGATCAGCTCGACGAGCTGCATCACCGGCACCGGATTCATGAAATGCATGCCGATGAAGCGGCCCGGCCGGTCGGTCGAGGCCGCCAGCCGGGTGATCGAGATCGAGGAGGTGTTGGAGGCGACGATCGTCGACGGGCCGAGGTTCGGCACCAGCGCCTTGAAGATCTCCTTCTTGACCTGCTCGTTCTCGGTCGCGGCCTCGATGACGACGTCGCAGTCGCGGAACACCGCCATGTCGCGCGCGGTCTCGATGCGGGCCAGCGCGGCGGTGCGCTCGTCGTCGGTCAGCTTGCCGCGGGCGACGAGGCGCTGATAGCCGCGGTCGATGTTGCCGACCGCGCGCGCCAGCGCCTCCTCGCTCATGTCGAGCAGGCGGACGGGGTATCCCGCCTGGGCCGCGACCTGGGCGATGCCCGAGCCCATCTGGCCCGCGCCGATGATGCCGATCTTGCCGATCATCCCGTTCCCTGCTTCCTCTGCCGCCTCGAGCCCGGGGCTCAGGCCTTGTCGATCGCGCTGGTAAGTTCCGGCACCAGCTGGAACAGGTCGCCGACCAGGCCGTAGTCGGCGACCTGGAAGATCGGCGCCTCCTCGTCCTTGTTGATGGCGACGATGACCTTGCTGTCCTTCATGCCGGCGAGATGCTGGATCGCACCCGAGATGCCGACGGCGATGTAGAGTTCCGGCGCGACCACCTTGCCGGTCTGGCCGACCTGGTAGTCGTTCGGCACGAAGCCGGCATCGACCGCCGCACGGCTGGCGCCGACGGCCGCACCCAGCTTGTCGGCCAGCGCCTCGAGCAGCTTGAAGTTCTCGCCGTTCTGCATGCCGCGGCCGCCGGAGACGACGACCCGGGCGGCGGTCAGTTCCGGCCGCTCCGACTTCGACAGTTCGTTGCCGACGAAGCTCGACAGTCCGACGTCGCCGGCCGCGCTCACGGCCTCGACGGCGGCGCTGCCGCCCTCGGCGGCCGCGGCCGCGAACCCGGTGGTGCGGACGGTCACGACCTTGATCGCGTCCTTCGACTGCACCGTCGCCAGGGCATTGCCGGCATAGATCGGGCGCACGAACGTATCGGGCGAGACGACGGCGGTGATGTCGGACACCTGCTGCACGTCGAGCAGGGCCGCCACCCGCGGCAGGACGTTCTTGCCGTTGGTCGTGGCCGGCGCCAGGACGTGGCTGTAGGCGGGCGCCAGCCGGACCAGCAGCGGCGCCAGGTTCTCGGCCAGCGGGTGGGCGTAGGCCGCGTCGTCGGCGACCAGCACCTTGGCGACGCCGGCGACCTTGGCCGCCGCCTCGGCGGCGCCGGCGCAGCCCTGCCCGGCGACCAGGATGTGGAGGTCGCCACCGATCTCGGCCGCCGCGGTGACGGCGTTGAGCGTGGCGGGCTTCAGCGCCGAGCCGTCATGCTCGGCCAGGACGAGGACGCTCATCAGATCACCCGCGCTTCGGTCTTCAGCTTGTCGACGAGTTCGGCCACGGTCTTGACCTTGATGCCGGCCTGGCGCTTGGCCGGCTCCTCGACCTTGAGGGTGGTGAGGCGCGGCGCCGGATCGACGCCGAGATCGGCCGGCTTCACCGTCTCGATCGGCTTCTTCTTCGCCTTCATGATGTTGGGCAGCGAGGCGTAGCGCGGCTCGTTGAGCCGGAGGTCGGTGGTGACGATCGCCGGCAGGGCGATGCGGATCGTCTCCAGCCCGCCGTCGACCTCGCGCGTCACCTCGGCCTTGTCGCCGTCGACCTTGACCTTCGAGGCGAAGGTCGCCTGCGGCCAGCCGAGCAGGGCGGCCAGCATCTGGCCGGTCTGGTTGGCGTCGTCGTCGATCGCCTGCTTGCCGAGGATGACGAGCTTCGGCTGCTCCTTCTCGACGACCGCCTTCAGCAGCTTGGCCACCGCCAGCGGTTCCAGCACCTGGTCGGTCTCGACCAGGATGCCGCGGTCCGCGCCCATGGCGAGCGCGGTGCGGATCGTCTCCTGGCACTGGGTGACGCCGAGCGACACCGCCACGATGTCGGTCGCGACGCCCGCTTCCTTCAGGCGCACCGCCTCCTCGACTCCGATCTCGTCGAAGGGATTCATCGACATCTTGACGTTGGCCGTCTCGACCCCGGTCTTGTCTCCCTTGACCCGGATCTTGACGTTGTAGTCGACGACCCGCTTGACGGCGACGAGCACTTTCATCGGCACCAACTCACCTGATGGATGCTGGGCAGCGGCAGGAAGGTCCGGGCATCTCGCCCGTCCTGTGGTCGCCGCGGCGCGCGATTTGTGCACATGCACAATGGCATGGCAAGCCGAAACCTTCCCGCCGGCAGGTCGGTCACCGGTTGGCGCCCGGGACCCACAGGACGTCGCCGGCGCCGTCGCCGTTGGCGTGGCGCGACAGCACGAAGAGCAGGTCCGAAAGGCGGTTGAGATACTTGAACGCCTCGGGATTGAGCGCCTCGCGCCGGCCGAGCGCCGCCACCAGGCGCTCGGCCCGGCGGGTCACGGTGCGGGCGAGGTGGAGGTGGGCGGCGGCCGGCGTGCCGCCCGGCAGGACGAAGGACGAGAGCGGGGCGAGCGCGGCATTGTAGCGGTCGATCTCCGCCTCCAGCCGCTCGACCTGGGCCGCGACGATGCGAAGCGCGCCCTCGGCCTTGCGTCCGTCCTCCGGCGTGCAGAGGTCGGCGCCGAGGTCGAAGAGGTCGTTCTGGACGCGCGCCAGCAGCCGGTCGAGATCGCCGCCGGTGTGCAGGCGCACCAGCCCCACGGCGGCGTTCGCCTCGTCGACGGTGCCGAACGCCTCGACGCGCAGGTCCTCCTTGGGCACCCGCCGCCCGTCGCCCAGCGAGGTCTCCCCGCGGTCGCCGCCGCGGGTGTAGATGCGGGTGAGCTGGACCATGCCCCTAGGATTTCATCATCCAGAGGATGATCGCGAAGATCCCGACCGCCGCCATCTGGAACAGCACGCGGTAGCGCATCAGGGCGTTGCTGCGCCGCGGGTCGTTGCCGCCGCGGATCATGCCGACGACGCCGGCGCCGAGGACGCCCAGCGTCGCCATCATGACGAGGACCAGGAGCACCGTGAGGAACGTGTTCATGGGACCGATATAGCGCCTGCGGCCGCCGGCGCCCAGATCGGGGCGACGATTCGCCCGGCAGGCGGTGCCCGGGCCGCACCTGCCGGTTGCGCCGCGGCCGCGGTGACGTCAGGGTTCCCCACCCGCATCCGCCGAGGCGAGGACCCCGCATGCATCCCGTTCCCGACATCGCCGTGATGAGCGCCGCCGACCTCGACCAGGCGATCGACTGGGCCGCCGACGAGGGGTGGAATCCCGGGCTCGCCGATGCCCTCGCCTTCCGCGCCGCCGACCCGACCGGGTTCCTGATGGCGCGCGTCGGCGGCGAGCCGGCGGCTTCCATCTCGGTCGTCCGCTATCCCGGCGACTTCGGCTTCCTCGGCTTCTACATCGCGCCGCCGCCATTCCGCGGCCGCGGCCACGGCTATGCCCTGTGGCAGGCCGGGATGGGCTACCTGTCGGGCACGGTCGTCGGGCTCGACGGCGTGCCGGCGCAGCAGGCGAACTATGCCCGCTCGGGCTTCGTGCTCGCCTATCGCAACGTCCGCTTCGGCGGTTCGCCGTCGGGCGTGCGGATCGAGCCCGGGCTCACGCCGCTGGCAGACGTCCCGCTCGACCGGCTTCTCGCCTACGACCGGCGCTTCTTCCCGGCACCGCGGCGCGCCTTCCTGGCGGTCTGGGCGTCGCTGCCGCACAGCCACGGCTATGCGCTGGTGCGCGACGGCGGGCTCGCCGGCTACGGCATCGTCCGGCGCTGCCGGGTCGGCTGGAAGATCGGCCCGCTCTTCGCCGACGACGCGGCCGGGGCCGAGCGCCTGTTCCGCGGCCTCGCCGCCCAGGCGGGGGAGGGGCCGGTCTTCCTCGACGTGCCCGAGGTCAACCCGGCCGCGGTGGCGCTCGCCGAGCACCACGGCCTCGCCCCGGCCTTCGAGACGGCGCGGATGTATCGCGGCCCCGCCCCGCTGGTCGACCTCGCGGGGACCTGGGGCGTCACCACCTTCGAGCTCGGCTGACGGGTCAGTCGCGGAACCGCACCGTGAGGTCGGGGCGGGCCTCGGCGGCCTCTTCCAGGGTCTGCCGCAGCCGGTCGAAGGTCTCGCCGAGGGCCGCGCGGCTGGCGGCGGCGTCGCGCCACTCGATCTCGATCGGTCCCGGCACGTCGGCCGTCAGGCTGTCGTGCAGCGCGTCGAGGTTGCGCCCGAAATGATCGGGCAGGCCCGGCAGGGCGGCCAGCGCCAGCCAGACGAGGTCGCTGCGCGTGGCGGCCGCACCCTCGACCACGATACGCCGGGGGGTGGTCATCGCGGCACCGCCTGGAAGGTCTCGTAATGGTCCATGGTCACCCAGCGCGATCCGTCGCTGCCGAAGACGAGCCGGCGTGCGTTGCGCCGGCCGCCGCGATAGTCGAGGTCGGCCTCGCGATAGGCATTGCGGCCGGCCGGCGGCAGCCGCCGCTCGCGGTTGCCGAAGACGTCGCCGCCGATGCTGCGCCCCGGCGCCACCGCCCACAGGTCGCGGCCGGGCGACCAGCCCAGCCGCCGCGCCTCGTCCTTGGTCACGTAGCGGGCGGGCAGGCGGCCGGTGCGCTCGAGATGGCCGATGGTCTCGACGAAGGCGTCGATGTCGGCGAGCCCGACGCGGGCGGCGAAGGCCCGCCAGTCGCGCTCGCCCGCCGCGCCCGGGGACGCGGCGGCGAGTGCCAGGAGGAGGGCGAGGACAAGACGGCGCAGCATGGCGGACGGCATCCTAGCGGCGCGGCGCATTGACCGGAACCGCCGCGCTTCCTATTCTTCTCTGCATGGTGTTCCACGCGCAGCGCCGGATCGGCGGGCGAATTACGGACCCGGTTCTCATCGAGAGCCGGGCATCGTCGTTCGTCCATTCGCATCCGAGAAGGCTGCCGTGCCATGCAGTACCGGGATTCCCTCCGCTCCGACCGTAGCGCCGCCGACCTGCGCGCGCCCGCGGGCCTCGCTTCCCGTCCCACCGCCTGCTTTTCCCTCATCGCCCGTCCTACGCCCGGACTGATGCCGCGCGTGCTGGAACTGTTCGCCAAGCGTGACCTCGTGCCGTCGGCCTTCGTCGCACGCACCGAAGGGCGCGACGGCGACGAACTGTCGATCGACGTGCAGATGGAGGGAATGGACCGCGAACTCGCGGATTACGTTGCCCGCTGCATGCGCCAGATCGTCGGCGTCGATGTCGTCCTGGTCTCCGAGAAGCGTTTCGCCGTAACGGCTTGAACGCGATTGTTCACCCCTCTTATCCACAGGAGAGGGGCCTTATCCGCAGGGTTATCCACAATTTTGCGGGATAACCCGCCGGCGACCCGGGGTCAGTGGCCCCGGGTCCAGCGCCGGTAGGTTCGCGCTTGCAGGGCCGGGAATATGTACATCGGCAGTTGGGCGACCGCGAAATAGAGGGTGATGGCGATCGGCGTCTCGGCGCCCAAGGCCGCCCACATCAGGCCCATGTTGCGGTTGCCGGTCATGAAGCCGACGGCGAGCGCCGCCGGCGCGCCGGTTCGCCGGAAGGCGAGCCAGCCCGCCGCCTGCAGGGCGGCGTTGAAGACGAGGGCGGCCGCCAGGTAGACCAGCACCAGCCCCGGGTCGGCGAGTGCCGCGTCGGTGACGCCGTCCATGATGGCGATGGCGAAGACGACCAGCACCAGCATGTTGAAGCCGTTGACCGCCTCGGCGTGGCTGCGCATCCGCTCGCGCCCGACGAGGCGGCGGATCGCCTCGGCGGCGGCCGCCGCGCCCAGCACGAATCCGGCGAGGCGCAGGGTCAGTTCCGCCATGCCGATGTCGAGCGTCACCCCGACCAGTCCGAGCGCCAGCGGCGGCACGGTCATCGGCGCCAGCAGGTGCGCCAGCACCATGACGACCAGCGCCAGCGCCCCGTCGAGGCCGAGCAAGAGGCAGATGGCGGGCGCCGACATGATGCAGGGGGCGGCGGCCGACAGCACCATCGCCGTCACCAGCCCCGGCGGCAGCGGCAGGAGGCGGGCCGCCACCGCGACCAGGACGGGCGCCGCCACCATCAGCCAGGCCAGCGCCAGCACGACGCGCGGCCAGGCGCGGATCTGGCGCGCGATCTCGGCCCATTCCAGGCGCAGCATCGAGCCGACCATGGTCATGGCGACGGCGACCGGCAGCCACGGCTTCAGTTCGCGGGCGAGGCCCGGCAGGGCGAGCCCGACCAGGATGCCGAGCGCCAGGACGCGGGTGCCGTTGCGGCCCAGCAGGGTGAGGGCGGAGAGCAGCATCGAGGCGCCGATGTCGGGGCAGGGAGGTTTTGAGATGACGGCCGATCGTCTATCTTCGCCCGCCATGTCCGACATGCTCAACGACGAACGCCTCTTCGCCGAACATTCCGGCCGCGTGAAGCCCGAATGGATCGACGTCAACGGGCACATGAACCTCGCCTACTACCTGCTCGCCTTCGACCA
Organism: Allostella sp.; assembly: GCF_041913585.1. Taxonomy (NCBI): domain Bacteria; kingdom Pseudomonadati; phylum Pseudomonadota; class Alphaproteobacteria; order Rhodospirillales; family Allostellaceae; genus Allostella; species Allostella sp. The sequence continues at coordinate 1,522 of NZ_JAYSFE010000034.1, read as the reverse complement.
GGGAACGGACACGCTGCTGCACCACCACGGCATCGGCTCGACCTACACCCGCAGCACCAACTGCGGCTTCTTCGTGCTGGAGACGCACCTCACCTACGAGCGCGAACTGGTCGAGGGCGAGCCGTTCCGCATTTCGACCCAGATCCTCGGCCTCGATGCCAAGCGGCTGCACTATTTCCACGTCATGCATCACGCCGAGCAGGGCTTCCTGGCGGCGACCAACGAGATCATGGCGGTGCATGTCGACCTCGCGGTGCGCCGGTCGGCACCCTGGCCGGCGGCGGCCTTCGCCTCGCTGACGGCGATGGCCGACGCCCACCGCCGGCTGCCCCGGCCGCCCCAGGCCGGGCGCGCCATCGCCATGGAGCGGCGACGTGCGACGTGAGGCGCGCGCGCTCGCCGGCCTCGTTCTCGGCCTGTCCGCGCTCGCCGGCGCGGCCGCGGCCGGCTGCAACGATCCGGCCGGGCCCGGGGTCGACTGGCGGCGCTGCTACCAGGACGGGGCCGAACTCGCCGGTCACGACCTCTCGGGCGGGGCGCTGCGCGACGCCACCTTTTCGCGCGCCGACCTCTCGGGCGCCAACCTCGCCAAGGCCGATGCCTCGCGGGCCAAGTTCCTGTCGGCGAAGCTGCCCCGCGCCAAGCTGGAGGAGGCGCGCCTGACCGAGGCCGACTTCACCCGCGCCGACCTGACTGCCGCGGTGCTGGTCCGCGCCGACCTGTCCCGTGCCCGCTTCTTCCGCGCCGTGCTGCGCCAGGCCGACCTCTCGGGCGCCACCGTGCGCGGCACCGATTTCGGCGGCGCCGACCTCTCGGGCGCCACCTGGACCGACGGCCGCCGCGTCTGCGCCGAAGGCTCGATCGGCCAGTGCAACTGAGGCCAGCGCAACTGAGGCCAGCGCACCCGGAGCCGGCCCGCTAGGACCGATCGGCGAGCCGCCGGAGCGCGAGCCCGCCGAGGGACTGCAGCAGCCATTGGCCGTGCTGCTCGAAGCCAAGCCGCTCGTAGAAGCGGCGCGTCGGGTTCCAGTCGAGGACATGGAGGACGATCGCCTGCCAGCCGCGGGCGGTGGCGATGCCGGCCAGATCCTCCAGCAGCCGGCGGCCGATGCCGTGGCCGCGGGCCTCCGGGTCGACGAAGAGGTCCTCCAGGAAGAGGCCGCGGCGGCCGGCGAAGGTGGAATAGTTGGGATAGAAGAGCGTGAAGCCGACGTCGCGGCCGTCCAGCGACGCGATCCGCGACTCGAAGGCGGGACGGGGGCCGAAGCCGTCGCGCCGCAGGTCCGCCTCCGAGGAGACGACCTTGTCCGCCAGGTTCTCGTAGGCGGCCAGCGCGCGCACGAGGCGCATCAGCGTGCCGACATCGTCGATGGTGGCGGTTCGGATGGCGATCTCCGGCATCGGCTGGTCCTCGTGCGGTCGGGGGGCGTCGGGGTCGTGGGACGGGCGGCGGACAGGGTAGCGGGCGATCACGGAACGGTCATCGTCCGGTCACTGCGGAGTGAGGCGGCGTGATTCGCCG
>NZ_JAYSFE010000033.1:12932-38705 GCF_041913585.1 Allostella sp. | reverse complement strand
TCGCCGGCGATCAGGCGCTTCCAGTTGTGCTCGACCCCCACCCCGAGCGGGGTGACGAGGCCGAGTCCGGTGACGACGACGCGACGCATCGGCGATGCCAGGGACCGTCGGCCCCCGCCTCAGGCCTGCTTCTTGCTGATGAATTCGATCGCGTCCTTCACGGTCGCGATCTTCTCGGCGGCGTCGTCCGGAATCTCGATCGAGAATTCCTCTTCGAAGGCCATCACCAGTTCGACGGTGTCGAGGCTGTCGGCGCCCAGATCGTCGATGAAGCTCGCGTTCTCGGTGACCTTGCCTTCCTCGACCCCGAGATGCTCCACCACGATCTTCTTAACCCGTTCGGCGACGTCGCTCATCTTGGCCTTCCTCTGGATATGACCGGCTTGACTTCGAGATCGGCACCAGCGCGGACGGTGCGTTGGGGCCGGTATTGCGGAAATCTGGGGTAAGCGCGCCCCCATACCATGAACGTTCCGGGTTGGCCAGCGCCGCCGGGACGGCGGCACGGCACGCGATTCAGATCATCGCCATCCCGCCGTTGACGTGCATCGTCTGGCCCGTGACGTAGCCGGCCTCCGGAGTGGCGAGCCACGCCACCGCGGCGGCGACCTCCTCGGCCGTCCCCATGCGCCCGGCCGGAATCTGGGTCTGGATCCGGTCCTTCTGCTCGTCGGTGAGGACGTCGGTCATCGCGGTCCGGATGAAGCCCGGCGCGACGCAGTTGGCGGTGATCCCCCGCGACGCGACCTCGGCGGCGATCGCCTTCGTCATGCCGGCGATCCCGGCCTTGGACGCCGCGTAGTTCGCCTGGCCCGGGTTGCCGGTGTGCCCGACCACCGACGTCACCGAGACGATCCGGCCCCAGCGCTGCCGCATCATCCCGCGCAGGCACGCCCGCGTGAGGCGGAAGGCGCCCGTCAGGTTGACGTCGAGCACGCGCTGCCAGTCCTCGTCCTTCATCCGCATGACGAGGCCGTCGCGCGTCAGGCCGGCATTGTTGACGAGGATGTCGACGCCGCCGAGCGCCGCCTCGGCCGCCTTGACCAGCGCATCGGCCGACGCCGGATCGGCGAGGTCGGCCGTGACCACGGCCGTCCGCTCGCCCAGTTCGGCCGCCAGCGCCTCCAGCGCCGGCCGCCTGGTGCCGGCGAGCGCCACCGCCGCCCCTTGCGCGTGCAGCGCCCGCGCGACCGCGCCGCCGATCCCACCCGAGGCGCCGGTCACCAGCGCCCGCTTGCCGTCCAGCCGGAACATGCGCCCGCCTTCCGTCAGAGAGTCTTGAGGAATGCGTCGACCTCGGCCGGCGTTCCCGCCGCCTGGGTCGCCAGTTCGCGGTCGATGCGCTTGACCAGGCCCGAGAGGACCTTGCCGGCGCCGAATTCGGCGACGGTGGCGATCCCGCCCGCCTTCATCGCCAGCACGCTCTCCCGCCACCGCACCATCGCCGTCACCTGCCGGACGAGCTGTTGCCGGATCGTCTCCGGATCGCTCGATGGCGCAGCGGTGACGTTGGCGACCAGCGGCAGCGTCGGCGGCGCCATGGCGACCCCCGCCAGCGCGTCGGCCATGACCTCGGCGGCCGGCGCCATCAGGGCACAATGGAACGGCGCGCTGACCGGCAGCAGGATGCTGCGCCGGGCGCCGCGGCCGCCGGCGATCTCGACGGCCCGTTCGACCGCCTCGCGGTGGCCGCTCACCACCACCTGCCCGGGCGCGTTGTCGTTGGCGGCATCGCACACCTGGCCCTGGGCCGCCTCGGCGGCGACCGCCTGGGCCTGCTCGAGGTCGAGCCCGAGCAGCGCCGCCATCGCCCCGACGCCGACCGGCACCGCCTTCTGCATCGCCTGGCCGCGCAGCTTCAGGAGCCGGGCGGCGTCGGCGAGCGCGAAGGCCCGGACGGCGGCCAGTGCGGAATACTCGCCCAGGGAATGGCCGGCGACGATCGCCCCCAGGGACGACAGCGGCCGGCCGATCTCGCCCTCGACGACCCGCGCCACCGCGACGCTGACCGCCATCAGCGCCGGCTGCGCGTTCTCGGTCAGCGTCAGGTCGGCCTCCGGCCCCTCGAACATCAGGCGCGACAGCTTCTGCCCGAGCGCGTCGTCGATCTCCTCGAAGACGAGGCGCGCCGCCGGGAAGGCGTCGGCCAGGTCCCGTCCCATGCCGACCGCCTGGGAGCCCTGCCCCGGAAAGACGAATGCTCTGCTCATTTCCCCCCTCGCGAACGCCGGCCACTCATAAGCGCGCCCTCGGTCGTGTCAAGCCGGGGCCGCGCTTGCGCCCCGGACGCGGATGTGTATATTCCCGCGCCTTCGCTCCTTGCCGGCCCAGCCGGCTAGGCCTCTTCTGCTGTCCGAAAGCGATCGGCGGCCCGGAGGCGCGAATAGCCATAAGGAGTAATTGGCACGATGGCGTTCTACGAGAACGTATTTCTTGCTCGTCAGGATATCGCCGCGAACCAGGTCGAGGCGCTGACCGAGCAGTTCGCGACGGTGATCGTCGAGAATGGCGGCCAGGTCACCAAGCGAGAGTACTGGGGCCTGCGCAACGTCGCCTACCGCATCCGCAAGAACCGCAAGGCGCACTATGTCCTGCTCAACATCGAGGCCCCGCCGGCGGCGGTGACCGAGATGGAGCGCACGATGCGGATCAACGAGGACGTGCTGCGCCACCTGACGGTGCGCGTCGACGCCCTCGAGGAAGGCCCGTCGGCGATGATGCAGTCCAAGGGCCGCGACGAGCGTGACCGGCCGCGCCGCGAGTACGGCGACCGCGGTGATCGTGGGGACCGCGGCGATCGCGGCGACCGGGGCGATCGTGGAGACCGCGCCGAGCGCGAACAGGCGTCGCCGGACGCCGGAGGTGAGGCATGAGGGCCCCGATGGGTGGCGGTGGTGGCGGCGGCGGCGGCGGTGGCCGGCGCCCGTTCTTCCGGCGGCGGAAGAGCTGCCCGTTCTCCGGCCCGACCGCGCCGAAGATCGACTACAAGGACGTCAAGCTGCTCCAGCGGTTCGTGTCCGAGCGCGGCAAGATCGTGCCGAGCCGGATCACGGCGGTGTCGGCCAAGAAGCAGCGCGAGCTCGCCCAGGCGATCAAGCGGGCGCGCTTCCTCGGCCTCCTGCCCTACATCGTGAAGTAGGGCCGGCAACGACGGGAGGTCGGGAGCGACGCCATGCAGGCGCCGGTCCTCCATGCCTTCGCGGCGGGGCTGGCGAGCGCACTGTTCGCGCTCGCCGCCACGATCGGAACGCCGGGCGCCATCATCTTCGCCTACCTGACCCAGCTCCCGCTGTTCGCGGTGGGCCTCGGTCATTCGGCGGGGATGCTGGCGATCTCCGGGGCGGTTGCCGCGGCATTGCTGATCGTCCTGGAGAGCGGCCTGTTCGCCGTCATCTTCCTGGTCATCAACGTGCTGCCCGCCTACTGGCTGAGCCGGCTGGCACTGCTCAGCCGGCCGCTGCCCGAGGGAGGGGTCGGCTGGTATCCGCCCGGTCTGCTGGTCACCTGGCTGACCGGCATGGCGGTCGCGGGCCTGGTCACCGCCTATGTCGCCTTCTCGGGCGCCGAGGGCGGCCTGCCCGGCACCGTCGAGCGGTTCCTCAGGGCCGGCCTCGCCCTGATGGTGGGCGGTTCGGAGAGCCAGATCGAGCGGGCGGTGGGGGCGGTGGCGCCGCTCTTTCCGTCGATCGTGCTGGTGTCGTGGATGGTCATGGTGGTGGTCAACGGGGCACTGGCGCAGGGCGCGCTGGTCCGCTTCGGCTACAACCGGCGTCCGACCCCGCGGGTCTCGGACATCGAGCTGCCCCGCTGGGCGCTCGCACCGGTCGCCGCGGCGCTGGCGCTCTCGATCCTCGGCGGCGGCGTGGCGTCGCATTTCGGCTCGAACCTGAGCCTCGTGCTGTGCCTGCCGTTCTTCTTCGTGGGCCTCGCCGTGGTCCATGCCTACGCCCGGCGGCGGCCGCTCCGCTGGGTGATCCTGGTCGGGACCTATGCGGCGGTGATGGTCTTCGGATGGCCGGCGATGGCGCTGGTCGTCCTGGGTTTCGTAGAGCAGTGGGCCGGAATCCGGCGGCGCCTCGGCGAGCCGCCCTCGGCCGAGAAGGAGTAGTACGATGGACGTGATCCTGCTCGAGCGGGTCGAGAATCTCGGCCAGATGGGCGAAGTCGTGAAGGTGCGGGCGGGCTATGCGCGCAACTTCCTGCTGCCGAAGAAGAAGGCGCTGCGCGCCACCAAGGAGAACCTGTCGCATTTCGAGACGCGCCGCGCGCAGCTCGAGGCGGCCAACCTGAAGCGCCGCGAGGAGGCGCAGTCGGTGGCGGCGAAGATGGAAGGCCTCGCCGTGGTCGCCGTCCGCCAGGCTGGCGAGTCGGGCCATCTCTACGGCTCCGTGTCGCCCAAGGACGTCGCCGACGCCGTCACCGCCGCCGGCTTCACGGTGGAGCGCGCCCAGGTCCTGATCGCCCAGCCGATCAAGACCCTCGGGCTGCACACGGTGCGGGTCGCCCTCCACCCGGAGGTGGCGGTCACGGTCACCGTCAACGTCGCCCAGTCGACCGAGGAAGCCGCCGCCCAGGCCCGCGCCGCGGCGCCCGCTCCGGCCGCCGTCGAACCGGCCGCCGAGGCCGACGAGGCCGCTCCGGAGGCATGACCGCTTCCGGGAGGGACCGGCATCGCCCGGTTCCTCCCGGCTAAGCCCTTGATCGCGACCAGCGACGCGATTGCTGCTGACTATTGAGGCAGAGTCGCGGTTGTGGCGTAATTCCCGACAGCGCGGATCCTCGGACTCGGGGTGACCTTCCGCGCACCGGCATCGCTTGCCCGGGATGGAACGTCGCCATGCTGTTCGCTCGGTTTCTCGGTCGCCTCGTCCGATACGGGAATCTCGCTCTCGTCGATGCGGATGGACGAAGCTGGACCTTCGGCGACGGCGCCGGCGCGCCGGTCGTCGTCCGCCTGCACGACCGCTCGCTCCACACCAAGCTCGCCCTGAAGCCGGAACTCCATGTCGGCGAAGCCTACATGGACGGAACGCTGACGATCGAGCAGGGCGATCTCTACGATTTCCTGCTGCTGGCGACCGAGAATCTCGCCCGCATGCCGGAGCCGCCCGTCCTCAAGGCCGGCCGGGCCGTGGAGCGGTGGCTGCGCGGGCTGCGCCAGTACAATCCGGTGGGCAAGGCGAAGGCGAACGTCGCCCACCACTACGATCTGTCCGGACGGCTCTACGACCTCTTCCTCGACGCCGACCGCCAGTATTCCTGCGCCTATTTCACCGATCCCGGCGACGACCTGGAAACGGCGCAGCGCAACAAGAAGCGCCATCTCGCCGCCAAGCTGCTGCTGCAGCCGGGCCAGAAGGTGCTCGACATCGGCTGCGGCTGGGGCGGCCTCGCCCTCTATCTCGCCCAGACGGCCGACGTCGACGTCACTGGCCTGACCCTCTCCGAAGAGCAGCACAAGGTGGCCGAGGAGCGGGCGCGCAAGGCCGGCCTTTCCGACCGCGTGCGCTTCCTCCTGCGCGACTACCGCGAGGAGAAGGGACGCTACGACCGCATCGTCTCGGTCGGGATGTTCGAGCATGTCGGGGTCCGGCACTACCCCGCCTTCTTCCATCAGGTGCGCGACCTGCTGACGCCCGACGGCGTCGCCCTCCTCCACTCGATCGGCCGGTCCGACGGGCCGGGCGCGACCAACCCGTGGCTGCGCAAGTACATCTTCCCCGGCGGCTACTCCCCGGCCCTGTCGGAGGTATTGCCGGTGGTCGAGCGGACGGGCCTATTCGTCACCGACATCGAGATCCTGCGCCTGCATTACGCGCACACGCTGCGCCACTGGCGCCAGCGCTTCCTCGCCCATCGCGACGAGATCCGGCGCATCTACGACGAGCGCTTCTGCCGAATGTGGGAATTCTACCTCGTCGGCTGCGAGCTCGCGTTCGTCAACCAGGGGCACATGGTCTTCCAGATGCAGATGAGCCGCAGCCTGGATACCGTACCGCTCACCCGCGACTACATCCCCGACTGGGAGCAGCGCACCGACGCCCGGGCGAACATCGCCGCCTGAGGCCGGCCGCCCGGTCTCCCGGGTTCCACAGGCCTGTGGATGAATTGCCCGCCCACCGGCGGTGCGGATCGCGTAGTCTCGGGCGATGGAGAACATCGTCTCGATCGCGACCGGCAGCCGGATCGGCGAAGATCCCGCCTACCGCGCGCCCCCCCGCAACGAGGAGGCGGAACAGGCGCTGCTCGGCGCCATCCTGGTCAACAACCAGGCATTCCAGCGCGTCATCGAGATCGTCGCGGCCGAACATTTCTCGAACCCGGCCCATGCCCGGATCTTCAGCGCCGCCGCCAAGCTGATCGAACGCGGCCAGATCGCCGATCCGGTGACGCTCAGGACCTATTTCGAGCAGGACCGGGCGCTCGCCGACGTCGGTGGCGCCGCCTACCTCGCCCGCCTCGCCGCCGCCTCGGCCACCATCATCAATGCCGAGCACTATGCCCAGGCGATCCGCGACCTGGCGCTGCGCCGCGAACTGATCGCGCTCGGCGAGGACATCGTCAACACCGCCCACGACTCGGGTCCGGACGTCACCGCCGTCACCCAGGTCGAGACCGCCGAGCAGCGCCTGTTCAACCTCGCCACCACCGGCAGCAGCGAAGGCGGCTTCCGCACCTTCGAGAGCGCGCTGGTCGAGGCGATCCGCATGGCGGAAGCGGCCTTCAAGCGCTCGGGCCATGTGGCCGGCGTCGCCACCGGCTTCATCGACATGGACCGGCGCCTGGGCGGCCTCCACCCGTCCGACCTCGTGATTCTCGCCGGCCGCCCGGCCATGGGCAAGACGGCGCTCGCCACCAACATCGCCTTCCACGCCGCCTGCCACTACCGCGAGGGCCGCAATCCCGACGGCAGCGTCAAGGCCGAGGACGGCGCGGTGGTCGCCTTCTTCTCCCTCGAGATGTCGGCCGAGCAGCTCGCCACCCGCATCCTGGCCGAAGTGTCCGGCGTGCCCTCCGACCAGATCCGCCGTGGCGAGGTCAAAGCCGAGGAGTTCCCGAAGTTCGTCGAGGCGAGCCAGACGCTGGCCTCGATCCCGCTCTTCATCGACGACACGCCGGCACTCAGCATCTCCGCCGTGCGCACCCGCGCCCGCCGGCTCGCCCGCCAGCGCGGCCTCGGCATGATCGTCGTCGACTATCTCCAGCTCCTGCGCGGCTCGTCGACCGCGCGCCAGGAGAACCGGGTGCAGGAGATCTCCGAGATCACCCGCGGGCTGAAGGCCATCGCCAAGGAACTGAACGTGCCGGTGCTGGCGCTCTCGCAGCTCTCGCGCGCGGTCGAGCAGCGCGAGGACAAGCGGCCGCAGCTCGCCGACCTCCGCGAGTCGGGCTCGATCGAGCAGGATGCCGACGTCGTGATGTTCGTCTTCCGCGAGGAATATTATCTCCGCCACGAGCCGGCGCGCCGGCCGGAGGAGACCGACGACAAGTTCAACGACCGCTACCAGCGCTGGTCGCAGCGCCTCCAGGAAGTGGCCGACACCGCCGAGGTCATCATCGCCAAGCAGCGCCACGGACCGACCGGGACGGTGCGGCTGCGCTTCGACGGCCGCATCACCAAGTTCGACAACCTGGCCGAGGACGACCGGCTCCCCGATGAGCACCACTGACGCCCCGCCCGGGGCCGGGGCGACGCTGACGATCGACCTCGGCGCCGTCGCGGCGAACTACCGGATTCTCCGCGATCGCCTGGGCCGCGTGCCGTGCGCGGCGGTGGTCAAGGCGGACGGCTACGGCCTGGGCGCGGTGCCGGTCGCCCGCGCGCTGGCGGCCGCCGGCGCCGACTGGTTCTTCACCGCCCATCTCGGCGAAGCCGTCGCGCTGCGCGCCGCGCTGCCCCCGTCCGCCCGCATCGCCGTGCTGAACGGGATCTGGGACGGGCTGGAGGAGACGTTTCTCGCCCACGACCTGCTGCCGGTCCTGAACGACCTCGGGCAGATCACATTGTGGCGCGGGCGCGCCGCCCGGCTCGGCCGTCCCCTGCCCGCGATCGTGCAGATCGACACCGGCATGGCCCGCCTCGGCCTGCCGCCGGCGGAGGTCGGGGTCCTGGAGCGCGAGCCGGACCGTCTCGCCGGCATCGCCACGGTGCTGCTGCTGAGCCACCTCGCCTGCGCCGATGAGCCCGGCCACCCGCTGAACGGGCGCCAGCGGACGCGCTTCGATGCCGCCCGCCGGCTCTTTCCGGGGGTCCCGGCCAGCCTCGCCGCATCCTCGGGCATCTTCCTCGGGCCCGAGTACCATTTCGACCTCGGCCGACCGGGCGTCGCCCTGTACGGGGTCAACCCGACGCCGGACCGGCCCAACCCGATGCGGCCGGTCGTCCGTCTCGAGGCCCGGATCCTGCAGGTGCGCTCCATTGACCGGGGGGAGAGCGTTGGCTATGGTGCGGCGCACCGTGCCTCCAGGCCGACGAAAGTCGCAACGGTTCCAATCGGTTATGCCGACGGGTTCCTGCGGTCGTCGAGCTCCCGCGGCCATTTCCTCCTGAACGGCGCGGCGGCACCGATCATCGGCCGGGTATCGATGGACCTGATTACGCTCGACGTCACCGACTGTGCCGAAGCCGATGTCCGACCGGGTGCCGCGGTGGTCGCCATCGGCGACGGGCGGACGCTGGATGCCGTCGCGGCCGAGGCGGGCACCATCGGCTACGAGTTCCTGACCGGCCTCGGGCAGCGCTACGCCCGCGTCTACCGCGACCCGGCCTAGCCGCCCCGCATGGGCTTCCTTGCCGCCATCGGACGCGCCGTCCTGCAACTGCTGGCGATGACCGGCTCCGTCAGCCTGTTCGCCGGGCGCGCCATGGCGCTTTCCGTCCGGCCGCCCTGGCACGCGCGCCTGATCGGGCGCCAGATGCTCGACATCGGCTTCTATTCGCTGCCGGTGGTCGGCATGACGGCGCTCTTCACCGGCATGGTGCTGGCGCTCCAGAGCTACACGGGCTTCTCCCGCTTCGCCGCCGACAGTGCCATCCCGACGGTGGTCGTCATCTCGATCACCCGCGAACTGGGGCCGGTCATCGCTGGCCTCATGGTCGCCGGCCGCATCGGCGCCTCGATGGCCGCCGAGATCGGCACCATGCGGGTGACCGAGCAGATCGACGCCCTCACCACCCTCGCCACCAACCCGCTGAAGTATCTGGTGGCGCCGCGGCTCATCGCCGGCATGACGATGCTGCCGCTGCTGGTGCTCGTCGCCGACGTCATCGGCGTGTTCGGCGGCTACGTCGTCTCGGTCCACAAGCTCGGCTTCAACCCGGCCAACTACCTCAAGCGGACCTTCGAGTACCTGCAGGTCATGGACGTGGTCTCGGGCCTCGTGAAGGCCAGCGTCTTCGGCTTCCTGATCGCGCTCATGGGCTGCTACCACGGCTACCGCTCGCGCGGCGGCGCCCAGGGCGTCGGCACCGCGACGACGCAGGCCGTGGTCACTGCCTCCATCCTGATCCTGCTCTCGAACTATCTCGTCACCGAGCTCTTCTTCTCCCGGCAATGACCGCGTCCCCCAAGATCCAGGTCCGCGGCCTGACCAAGCGGTTCGGCTCCAAGGTCGTGCTCGACGGGGTCGACCTCGACATCGCCCAGGGCGAATCGCTCGTCGTCATCGGCGGATCCGGGTCCGGCAAGTCGGTGATGATCAAGTGCATCCTCGGGCTGATTCCGCCCGATGCCGGCAGCATCGTCATCGACGGCGAGGACATCACCCGCCTCGACCGGCGCGGTCACGAGCGCGTCATGGCCAAGTTCGGCATGCTGTTCCAGGGTGGCGCCCTCTTCGACAGCCTGCCGGTCTGGGAGAACGTCGCCTTCGGGCTCATCCAGGGCCACGGGATGCCGCGCGCCGAGGCCCGCCAGGTGGCGCTGCGCAAGCTTTCCGCCGTCGGGCTCGGCGAGCCGGTCGGCAACCTCTTCCCGTCGGAGCTTTCCGGGGGCATGCAGAAGCGCGTGGCGCTGGCCCGCGCCATCGCCACCGAGCCCGAGATCATCCTCTTCGACGAACCGACGACCGGCCTCGACCCGATCATGGCCGACGTCATCAACGACCTCATCGTCGACTGCGTGCACGAACTCGGCGCGACCACGATCACCATCACCCACGACATGCATTCGGCGCGCAAGATCGCGACCCGGGTGGCGATGATCTACGGCGGCCGCATCATCTGGAACGGCCCGGCGTCGGCGATCGATTCCTCCGGCAACGCCTATGTCGACCAGTTCGTGAACGGGCATGCCGAGGGGCCGATCAAGATGGAGGTGCGGCCGCTGTGACGGCCGCCCCTCCGCCCCGCTCCTGATCGCCATGGCCCGGGCGGCTGCCCGCTACGTCTGCCAGCAATGCGGCGCCGTCCATCCGAAATGGGCCGGCCGCTGCGAGGATTGCGGCGCCTGGAATTCCCTGGTCGAGGAGGCCGGCGGCGAGGCGCCGCCCAAGGGCCTCGGCCCCGGCAAGGGGCGGCGGATCGAACTGGTCGGCCTCGCCGGCAGCGAGCGGGAGGCGCCCAGGCGCGTCACCGGCATCGGCGAGTTCGACCGGGTCGCGGGCGGCGGCCTGGTGCCGGGCAGCGCGCTCCTGGTCGGCGGCGACCCCGGGATCGGCAAATCGACCCTGCTGCTGCAGGTGGCGGCCCGCCTCGCCGGCACCGGCGCAGTCGTCTACATCTCGGGCGAGGAGGCGGTCGAGCAGGTGCGGATGCGGGCGCGCCGCCTCGGCGTCGCCGAGGCGCCGGTGGCGCTGGCCTCGGCGACCAGCGTGCGCGACATCGTGGCCTCCCTCGACCAGGGCGACGCCCCGGCCATGGTCGTCATCGACTCGATCCAGACCATGTACCTCGACTCGCTCGATTCGGCGCCGGGCACCGTCGCCCAGGTGCGGTCGAGCGCGCAGGAGCTGATCCGGCTGGCCAAGCGCCGCGGCTTCTGCCTGGTGCTGGTCGGCCATGTCACCAAGGAGGGAACGATCGCCGGCCCCAGGGTGCTCGAGCACATGGTCGACACGGTCCTCTATTTCGAGGGCGAGCGCGGCCACCAGTTCCGCATCCTGCGCGCGGTCAAGAACCGCTTCGGCCCGACCGACGAGATCGGCGTCTTCGAGATGACCGACCGCGGCCTCGCCGAGGTCACCAACCCGTCCGCCCTCTTCCTCGCCGACCGGCAGGGCGACGTCTCGGGGGCCGCAGTCTTCGCCGGCATGGAGGGGACGCGGCCGATGCTGGTCGAGATCCAGGCGCTGGTGGCGCCGGCCGCGCCCGGCACGCCGCGCCGCGCCGTCGTCGGCTGGGACGGCGGCCGGCTGTCGATGATCCTGGCGGTGCTGGAGGCGCGCGGCGGGGTGGCGATCGGCGCCAACGACATCTATCTCAATGTCGCGGGCGGCCTGCGCATCCAGGAACCGGCGGCCGACCTCGCCGTTGCCGCCGCACTGATCTCGGCCTCGACGGGCGAGGCGCTGCCGGCGGCGACGGTGGTGTTCGGCGAGATCGGCCTGTCGGGCGAGGTGCGCGCGGTGAGCCAGACGGAACAGCGCTTGAAGGAAGCGGGCAAGCTCGGCTTCGAGCGTGCGCTCATGCCGCCGCAGCGCGGGCGTCGCGCCGCGCGTCCGGCCGAACTGTCGCAGACCGAGATCGGCACCGTCGCCGACCTGGTCGCCCTCTTCGACGCCCGCCCGTCGGTTCGGCGGCCGGCGCGATGACCTACAACTACCTCGACCTCGCCGTCCTCGGCGTCATCCTGCTGTCCGCCCTGTTCGCGGTGATGCGCGGCTTCGTCCGCGAAATCCTGTCGGTCGCCGGCTGGATCGGCGCCGCGCTGGTCGCGCTCTACGGCTTCACGCCGCTGCGGCCGCATGCCCGCGACCTCCTCGGCCCGAGCCTGATCGCCGACATCGCGCTCGGCGCCGTCCTCTTCCTCTTCGCCCTCATCGTCTTCTCGCTGGTGACCCACGCGATCGCCAGCCGCGTCCGCGGCAGCGCCCTCAGCGCCGTCGACCGCACGCTCGGGCTCGTCTTCGGCATCGTCCGCGGCGCGGCGCTGGTGTGCCTCGCCTATCTGCTGCTCGGCTGGGCGCTGCCCCCGGCCGAGCATCCGCCCTGGGTCACCGGCGCGCGCACCTTGCCGTTCGTGCAGCAAGGGGCCACATGGCTGACGAGGCTGGTGCCGCAGGAGTTCCGCGACCGGGCCTTCGACGAGAGCCAGCGGCTGCGCGACCAGACCCGGGACACGCGGCGCACGCTGGACGCCCTGACCAGCCCGCCGGTCGGCACGCCGCCGGCCAAGCCGGGCTACAGTCCGGGCGAGCGACGCGAGATGGATCGGATGATTAACCAGAGCCGGCCCTAGGGCCGGCGTCGCGCGTTTCCGGGGTCGCCCGCCCGCAGGAATCCGCGTGCGTGACGCTTTCGAGACGGCTATAAGCCCCCTGGGCGACCGGTTGGTCGGCGATTACCAACCGGGCCGGACGGGCGGCGGAGAACGGCGATGCAGACGCTGACCACCCATCCCTACGACGACGACCACCTGCGGGAGGAATGCGGCGTCTTCGGGATCTTCGGACACCCGGAAGCCGCCGCCCATGCCGCGCTCGGCCTTCACGCCCTCCAGCACCGCGGCCAGGAATCGGCGGGCATCGTCAGCTACGACGGCGTCCAGTTCCATGCCCATCGCGGCCTCGGTCAGGTCGGCGAGAACTTCTCCTCGCAGGCGACGATGCAGTCCCTGGTGGGCTCGACCGCGATCGGGCATGTGCGCTACGCCACCACCGGCGACACCACGCTGCGCAACGTCCAGCCGCTCTTCGCCGACTTCGAATTCGGCGGCCTCGCCATCTGCCACAACGGCAACCTGACCAACGCGTACGCCATCCGGCGCGAACTGGTGCGGCGCGGCAGCCTCTTCCAGTCGACGACCGACACCGAGGTCATCGTCCACCTGATTGCGACCAGCCTGCGCGCCACCGTCGTCGACCGCATGATCGACGCGCTGCACCGGGTCGAGGGCGCCTATTCCCTGGTCGCCCTGTCGAGCAAGGAACTGGTCGGCGTGCGCGACCCGCTCGGCGTGCGGCCGCTCGTCCTCGGCCGGCTCGGCACCACCTGGATCCTGACCTCCGAGACCTGCGCCTTCGACATCATCGGCGCCGATTTCGTCCGCGACATCGAGCCGGGCGAGATGGTCGTCATCAACGAGACCGGCATCCGCAGCATCTTTCCCTTCGCGCGGCCGCCCAAGCGCTTCTGCGTCTTCGAGTACATCTACTTCGCCCGCCCCGACAGTGTCGTCGAGGGCCGAAGCGTCTACGAGGCGCGCAAGCGGATCGGCGCCGAGCTCGCCCGCGAGAGCCACATCGACGCCGACGTGGTCATCCCGGTGCCCGATTCGGGCGTCCCCGCCGCCATCGGCTACGCCGAGGCGGCCGGCGTTCCGTTCGAGCTCGGCATCATCCGCAACCACTATGTCGGCCGCACCTTCATCGAGCCGACCGACCATATCCGCCATCTCGGCGTGAAGCTGAAGCACAACGCCAACCGCGCCATGATCGAGGGCAAGCGGGTGGTGCTGGTCGACGACAGCATCGTCCGCGGCACGACCTCGACCAAGATCGTCGAGATGGTGCGCCAGGCCGGGGCCCGCGAAGTCCACATGCGCATCTCGAGCCCGCCGACCAGCAATTCCTGCTTCTACGGCATCGACACGCCGGAGCGCGAACGGCTCCTCGCCTCGCGCTTCGACGTCGCCGGCATGTCGAAGTTCATCGGCTCCGATTCGCTCGCCTTCATCTCGATCGACGGCCTCTACCGCGCCATGGGCCATCCCGGCCGCGACCCCGGGCAGCCGCAATTCTGCGACGCCTGCTTCACCGGCGACTATCCGACGCCCCTGTCCGACTACGACGAGGTCGGATCGAATACCCAGCTTTCGCTGCTCGCCGAGATCGCCTGACCTTCATGTCCGAAGCTGCCACTCCCCGCCGGCTGGCGGGGCGCGTCGCCGTCGTCACCGGGGCGTCGCGCGGACTGGGCGCCGCCGCCGCCGTCGCGATCGCCGCCGAGGGTGGCCACGTCATCCTGCTCGCCCGCACCGTCGGCGGCCTCGAGGAGACCGACGATGCCGTGCGCCGCGCCGGCGGCACCGCCACCCTGGTCCCGCTCGACCTCAAGGAGGTCGAACGGATCGACCAGCTCGGCGCGGCGCTGCACGGGCGCTTCGGCAAGGTCGACATGCTGGTCGCGGCCGCCGCCTCGCTCGGCACGCTGACCCCGGTCGGACACATCCGGCCCGAACACTGGGCCGACGTGATGGCGGTGAACCTGACCGCCAACTGGCGCCTCATCCGCAGCCTCGACCCCCTGCTCCGCCTCTCCGACGCCGGACGCGCGGTGTTCGTGAGCTGCCCCGAAGCGTCGGGCCGCGATGCCTACTGGGCCGGTTACGCCGTCGCCAAGGGTGGGCTGGAAACGCTGGTCCGCCTCTACGCCGCGGAACTCGGCTCGACCGCCGTGCGGGCCAACATCTTCGACCCCGGACCGATGCGGACCGGCCTGCGCGCCGCCGCCTTCCCGGGCGAGGATCCGGGCACCGTGCGCTCGCCCGCCGAGGCCGTGCAGGCCATGCTGCCGATGCTGATGCCGGACTATTCCCGCCAGGGCGAGCGGGTCGCGCTCGCGTGAGACGGATCGCCGCCGCGCTCCTCCTGGCGACGGCGGCCGTGGCGCCCGCCTGCGCCTTCGAGCTGCAGTCCCACCGCGGCGGCCGCGGCCTCTGGCCCGAGAACTCGCTGACCGCCTTCGCGGGCTCGCTGGCGCTGGGCGTCTCGGTTCTCGAGCTCGACACCCGGCTGACGGCCGACGACGTCGTGGTCGTGCATCACGACGCCCGCCTCAACCCGGAACTGACGCGCGGGCCCGACGGTCTCTGGATCGCCGCGCCCGGCCCCCTGCTGCGCGCCCTGACGCTGGCCCAGCTGTCGGCCTACGACGTCGGCCGCGCCGATCCGAACTCGCGCCACGCCCGGCGCTATCCCGAGCAGCGCGGCCGCGACGGCGAGCCGATCCCGACCCTGGCGCAGGTGTTCGCGGCCGTCGCCGCCCGCGGCGACCGATCCGTCCGCTTCAACATCGAGACCAAGATCGATCCCCGCCACCCCGAAGAGACGGCCGCGCCCGAGACCATCGTCGAGCGCCTGCTCGCGACCATCGAAGCGGCCGGAATGGACGGCCGCGTCACCGTCCAGTCCTTCGACTGGCGGACGCTCCGCCTCGTCCGTCAGCTGCGGCCCGGCATCCCGACCGTCCATCTGTCGGCGCAGCAGGAGTTCCTCGACACGATCCAGGCCGGACGTCCCGGCGCCAGCCCCTGGACCGACGGCATCGCCGCGGCCGACCATGACGGATCGGTGCCGCGCATGGTCAAGGCGGCCGGTGGCGCCGTCTGGTCGCCCTTCTGGCGCGATCCCAGCGACGCCGACCTCGCCGAGGCGAAGCGCCTCGACCTGCCGGTCGTGGTCTGGACCGTCAACGACCGCGCCGAAATGGCCCGCCTCATCGACCGCGGCGTCGCCGGCATCATCACCGACCGCCCCGACATCCTGCGCGCGCTGATGCAGGACCGTGGCATGGCGGTGCCCGCCCCCCACTGACCCGGCGGCCGGGCGATGGTCAGCGCCGACACCGACTACGTCCGCGCGCTGGCCGCCGCCCACGACGGCCGGCTCTCGGCCGCGGCCCGTCTCTGCGAGACGGTTCTCGCCCGCGCGCCGGCCCATGCCGGCGCCCTGCGTCTCCTCGCCTTTGCGGCGAGCCGCAGCGGCGACAGCCCGCGGGCACTCGAACTGCTGGCGCAGGCTGGCCGGGCGGCGCCCGGCGATGGCCGCCTCGTCCGCGAACTGGGCGACCTCCTGACCTCCCTCGGACGGACCGACGAGGCGGTCGCGGCCTATGCCGAGGCGGTCCGACGCGCCCCGGCCGACATCCGCGCCGGGCTCGGCCTGGCGTCGTCGCTGCGCCGCCTCGGGCGGCCGGGCGAGGCCATCGCGGCATTGGAGCGGACGGCCACCGCCCCTACGGATCCGCGGTCGCGACGACTGCTGGCAGCGCTGCTGCGCGACGCCGCCTCGGCCGCCGCCGGTGCCGGCGACCATGCCGAGGCCGCCCGCCTGCTGGGGCGCGTGGTCGGGCTGGCGGACGCGCGGGCGGGCGATTTCTCCAACCTCGGCAGCGCCCTCCTGGAACTGGGCCGCTGGAGCGCGGCGGAGGCGGCGTTGCGCCGCGCAGCCGCACTGGCGCCGGCGTCCGCGGACATCCGGGCCAACCTCGCCAACCTGCTGATGCTCGCGGGCCGCTACCCGGAGGCGGTCGGCGAGTACGAGGCGGCGGCGGCGCTCGATCCGGCCGGCACCGGGCCCAGCTACAATCGCGGCCATGCGCTGGTCGCGGTCGGCCGCCTGTCCGAAGCATGGGCCGAACTCGACCGCCACTGGACGGGCCAGACCCGCCGCCGCTTCGCGGTCCCGGCCTGGGACGGCAGTCGCACGCCCGGCGGGGTCCTATTGTGGAGCCAGCACGGAATCGGCGACGAGGTCCTGTCCCTCGGGATGGCGGAGGAGGCCGCTCGGCGCGCAGGCCGGCTCGTCGTCGAGTGCGACCGACGGCTGCTGCCGGTCCTGCGACGCGCGATGCCGGGCCTGGAGCTGGTCGCCCGCGGCAGCGAGCCGCCGGCGGTCTCCGCCCACTTCCCCGCCTGCCGCCTGCCCCGCCTCTTCCGGTCCAGCCTCGCCGATTTCCCGGACCGTCCGGCCTATCTCCGAGCCGATTCCACGCGGCTTGCGCTGCTGTCCGCCCGCTACCGCAGCCAGGGGCAGCGCCTCGTGGTCGGCATCGCATGGCGAAGCACCAATGCCGCCTTCGGGCTGCGCAAGTCGATCCCGCTTGCGGACTGGCGGCCGCTCTTCGCGCGCCGTCCCGCCCGCTGGATCAGCCTGCAGCATGGCGACAGCGCCGACGAACTGGCGGCCGCCGGCGGCCGCGTCCAGGTCGATCCCGAGATCGATCCCCTCCAGGACATCGACGGCCTCCTCGCCCAGATCGCCGCCGTCGACCTCGTGATCACGGCCAGCAACTCGACGGCGCACCTCGCCGGAGCGCTCGGCAAGCCCTGCTGGGTGCTGCTGCCCTGCGGCAGCGGGCTGCTCTGGCACTGGCTGCTGCCGACCGGCGCTCGCTCGCCCTGGTATCCCTCGGTGCGGCTCTTCCGCTCCGACGGTCCCGACGACTGGGACGCGACCATCGCGCGCGCCGCGGACGCACTCGACGGATTCGGCCGCTGAACGCCCGCCCTAGTCCTCGTCCCGGCCCTTGTCGGCGAAGGGATTGTCCGACTTGCGCAGGACCAGCCGGATCGGGACGCTCGGAATGGCGAAATCCTCGCGCAGGCCGTTGACGATGTAGCGGCCGTAGTCGTCCGGCAGCGCGTCGGGACGGCTGAGGAAGAGCTGGAAGGTGGGCGGCCGGATCTTCGTCTGGGTCAGGTAGCGCAGGCGCAGGCGCCGGCCCTGGACCATCGGCGGCGGATGGCGCTCGGTCATCGCCTTCAGCCAGCGGTTCAGCGCATGCGTCGAGACCCGGCGGTTCCACGCCTCGAAGGTGCGGAAGACCGCCTCCATCAGGCGCGGCACGCCGGCCCCGGTTTCGCCCGAGACCGGCACGAGCTCGATGCCCTTGACCTGCTGCAGGGAGGTCTCGAGCCGGTCGCGGAAGCGCTGCAGGGCCGCCTGCCGGTCTTCGATCAGGTCCCATTTGCTGATGGCGATCACCATGGCGCGGCCCTCGTCGACCACCCGCCGGGCGATCGTCAGGTCCTGCTTCTCCATCGGCTGGGTGGCGTCCAGCACCAGCACCACGACCTGGGCGAAGCGCAATGCCCGGTCGGTGTCGTCGGTCGCCAGCTTTTCCAGGCGCTCGACGACGTTGGCGCGCCGTCGCAACCCGGCGGTGTCGACCAGCTTCAGGCGGCGGCCGCGATACTCCCAGTCGACCGCGATGGCGTCGCGGGTGATGCCGGCCTCGGGCCCGGTCAGCATCCGGTCCTCGCCGATCAGCCGGTTGGTCAGCGTCGACTTGCCGACGTTGGGGCGGCCGACGAAGGCGATCGAGATCGGCTGGCCGGCCGCCTCTTCGCCCTCGCCGGGTGCTGCCTCGGCCTCCGGCTCGGCGTCCTCGGGCTGCTCGCCGATCGCCGTCGCCAGCGCATCGTAGAGTTCGGCCATGCCTTCGCCATGCTCGGCCGAGATCGCGACGGGGTCGCCCAGGCCGAGGGCGTAGGCCTCGCCCTGGGTCGACATGCCGACCCGGCCCTCGCACTTGTTGACGACGAGCACGACCGGGCGCTCGCGGCGCCGCAGCCAGGCGGCGAAATGCCGGTCGAGCGGGGTCACCCCGGCGCGGCCGTCGATCACCATCAGGACCGCGTCGGCATCGTCGACGGCCTGTTCGGTCTGCACCCGCATCCGCGATTCCAGGCTCTCGTCGCGCACGTCCTCGAGGCCGGCGGTGTCGATCGCCGTGAAACGCAGCGGACCCAGGCGCGCAGCCGCCTCCCGGCGGTCACGCGTCACCCCCGGCAGGTCGTCGACGATGGCGAGCTTGCGTCCGGCCAGCCGGTTGAACAGGGTCGACTTGCCGACATTGGGCCGCCCGACGATCGCGATGCGGGTCGACATGCCCTACCGCAGCGCGATCAGGGACGCTTCGTCGGTGACGACGTAGAGCGTGCCGCCGGCGATCACCGGCGCCGCATAGACCGGATCGGGGAGCTGGATCGTGCCGAGGAGTTCGCCCGTGTAGGGCGAGATCGAGAAGGCCTCGCGGTTCGAGCCGACGACGACGACCCGGTCGCCGGCGACGACGGGCCCGGTCCAGAAGAGCGGGTCCTTGCGCTCGACCTCGCGCTTGTAGCGCGGCAGCGGGCGCACCCAGCGAATCCGCCCGTCGCCGCGCGACAGGCAGACGACCTCGGAATCCGGGGTCAGGACATAGATGAAGTCGCCCGCGACCCAGGGGCTTTCGAGGCTGCCGATCTCCTGTTCCCAGATGCGGTTCCCGGTGCGCAGGTCGATCGCCACCATCCGGCCCGAATGGCTGACGGCGAAGACGCTGCCGCGGTCGATGACCGGCCGGCCGCGGATGTCCGCCAGGTCCGAGATGGCGTCGATCCGACGCACCGCGGCCAAATTGTCCTGCCATGCGACGCGGCCGTTCTCGACCCGCATCGCGAAGAGCTCGCCCGAGGTGAAGGCCGCGACCACGGCGTCGCCCTCGACCGCCGGGCTGGCGCCGCCCATCAGGCCCGCCGTCTCCGAGATCGCCGGCTGGTTCCAGAGCTTGCGTCCGTCGTCCGCCGACAGCACTTCGAGCTGGTTGTCGATGGTGACGGCGAACACCCGGCCGCCCGAGACGGTGGGCGCGGTGCGCACGGGCCCGGCGATGCCGGTGCGCCAGAGCGCCTTGCCGCTGGCGGCGTCGAGCGCGATGACCTCGGCCCAGCCGGTGGCGACGAAGAGCCGCCCGTCGGCATGGGCGACGCCGCCGCCGAACCCGCCGTCCCGCTCGCCCTCGGGCCGGAGGTCGAAGGACCACACGGAATTGCCCGAGGCGGCGCTGAAGGCCGAGACGCGGCGGCCGGAATCCATCGCGAAGACCATGCCGGCCGCGACGACGGGCGTGGTCAGGATGCGGCGATCGTCGCCGCCCGATTCGCCGAGGCTGGCCCGCCACGCGACCTTCGGCGCGTCGCCGAGGGCCAGATGGTGCATGACGTGGTTGGGATAGCCGCCGGCCTGCGGCCATTCGCGGTTCTCGACCGGCCGCGGCAGTTCGACGCGCAGCCCCGCCAGGGCCGGGTCGGGCTGGATCCGCCGGTCGAGCGCCAGCACCGAGATGCGCGTGCCCGGAATCGGCGGCGCCGCCGATTCCCCGAACCAGTCGCAGCCGCCGACGAGGCCGGCGACGAGAAGCGCGACGGCGGCGCCGCGACGGCCGCCTCGGGACAGGTTCGCCATCATGCTCCACCACCCAGCGCGCGCAGCATCTCGGCCGCCCGCGTCCGCATCGACTGCGGTGCCGCCGCATCCTTGGACAGCGTCTCCAGGAACGTGCGTGCCTGGGCCGGGTCGCCCGCGCGGAGCGCCAGCACCGCCTGCAGTTCGCGGGCCGAGTGGCGCCAGGGACTGCCCTCGGCGACGAGCGGCGTCAGCCGCTCCGACAGTGCCCTGGGATCGCCGGTATCGACCTGCTGCATCACCGAGAGCAGCAGGGCCGCCTCGCGATAGGTCTCGGGCACGCCGGCATCCGCGGCGATGCCGTCATAGATCGCCGCCGCCCCGGCCCGGTCGCCGGCGCGGACCTTGAGCGCCGCGCCCTGCATCCGGGCCAGCATCGCATAGCCCGGCGGCCCGTCCGTGGCGATCCCGGCGAAGGTGGCGACGGCGGCGTCGGTCTGCCCCTGGTTCGCCGCCAGCATCGCCTCGGTGAAACGGTCTCCGGCCTGGATGCGCTGGCGCGTCTCGTAGTACCGCCACGCCTGCCACGCGGCGGTGGCGGCGACCAGCACGACCGCCACCGCGATCACGTAGATCCCGTACTTGCGCCACAGCGCGGCGGCACGGTCGCGCCGCAGTTCCTCGTCAACTTCTTGAAAAATATCGGCCACGCCGATCACTCCGGCCGGAAAACGCCCGGCACCATACCGGCAGCCCCCCGCAAAGGCAAACCGTGCCGCCGCTTTACGATTTGATGAAAATCGGGAACACTGACCGCCGTTTCAGGGTGTGACAGAGGCTCCCGTGGCGCGACCGGCATCCACCGTATTCCGCCTGTCCGACTACCGCGGGCGCCAGCGCCCGGTCTACTTCAACCGCAGCGAGCTCAACCGGCTCCTCGGCCTCTACAGCCGGCATGTGAGCAGCGGCGAATGGCGCGACTACGCCATCGACCATACCCCCGGCCGCGCGGTCTTCTCCGTCTATCGGCACACGCACGAGCGGCCGCTCTATGCGATTGTCAAGGGACCGCCCGGCAGCGACGGACAGAGCCAATGGATCGTCATGAGCGGACGCCAGCGCCTCGCCCAGGCGGGCTCCATCGACGACGCGCTCGGCGTCTTCGCCACGCGCTTGCGGCTGGTGCAGTAGCCGCCCTCGCCGCGCTGCCGGCATCGGCGGAGCCGGCGGGCCGCCCCGGCTTCGACTGCGCCCGGGCGAAGACCCGGGTGGAAACGGCGATCTGCGCCGACGCCGGCCTCGCCGACGCCGACCGCCGGATGTCGGATCTCTACCGGCAACGGCTGGCCGCAGCGGGGGAATCCGGCGCCGCCCGGGTGCGACAGGAGCAGCAGGCCTGGCTGCGCCGCCGGGCCGAATGCGAGCGCCAGCCGGACGCGGCCGGCGCCCTTCGCGGCTGCATCGCGGGCGCCATCGCCGAGCGGATCGCCGCCCTGAAGCCGCCGGACGCGGCCGCCGCCCCGCCGCTCCCGGCCCCAGCCGCGCCCGCGACGTTCGCCTACGGCCCGTGGCAGGTCACGGCCGATGCCGACCGTTGCGCGGTCAGCCGCACCGGGCCGCAGGGCCGCCGGCTCGCCATCGAGCGGCCGCGCGACGCAGTGCCGGGTTTTCCCGGCACGATCGCCTTCCACCCCGGCCCGCGGGACGCGGGTCTCGTCCAGCCGGGCGATCGCGTCGTCCTGCTGGCCGACCTCCAGCGCCTGCCGGCACGGGTTCGCGACGGCGCCATCGTCGGCACGCCGGGCCAGGAGGAGGCCGCCGCCCGGGCGCTCGCCGCCGCCCGCACCCTATCCGTCGTGCGCATGCTCGACCGGCTGATCGAGGTGCCGCTGGAGGGGTTGCCGGCGGCCATGGCGGACATGCGGGCGCGCTGCGGCGGCTGACGATCCTCAGCTGCCGATGAGGCCGAGCTGGGGGCTCGACGCCTCGGCATAGCGGCGCTTCGGGATCCGCCCGGCCTGCGCCGCCGCGTGCCCGGCCGCCACCGCGAGCCCCATCGCCCGCGCCATGCGCACGGGATCGTGGGCCTTGGCGACGGCGCTGTTCAGCAGCACCGCGGCGCAACCCAGTTCCATCGCCAGCGCGGCGTCCGACGCCGTGCCGATCCCGGCGTCGAGGATGACCGGGACCGGGCTGCGCCGGACGATCTGCTCGATGTTGAACGGGTTGAGGATGCCGAGGCCGGACCCGATGGGCGAGCCGAGCGGCATGACGGCCGCGCATCCGACATCGGCGAGCCGCCGGCAGAGCACCGGGTCGTCGGTCGCGTAGGGCAGCACGGTGAAGCCTTCGCGCACCATCTCCGCCGCCGTCGCCACCAGTTCGCTGCCGTCGGGATAGAGCGTCTCGCGATCGCCGATCAGCTCCAGCTTCACCCAGTCGGTGGCGAGCGCCTCGCGCCCCAGCTCCGCCGTCAGCATGGCGTCGCGGCGGGTGCTGCAGCCGGCGGTGTTGGGCAGCAGCCGCCGCCCGGCGAGCAGCCCGACCAGATCGTCCGCCTCGCCCGCCAGCGACACCCGGCGCAGCGACACGGTGACGATCTCCGCCCCGCTCGCCGCGACGGCGTCAAGCAGCACCTGGCGGCTCGGATAGCCGGCGGTGCCGATGAGGATCCGCGAATCAAAGCGTTCGCCGGCGATCTCCAGCACGTCCGGTCGGTGGTCCGTCATCGCTCACCCTCCTCCGCGCGCGGTCACGACCTCGACCCGGTCACCGGCGGCGACCGCCGTCGCCGCCCACTCGCGCCGGCGCACGAGCTCGCCGTTGCGGGCGACGGCGATGCCGGGGCGCTCGCGGCCGACGCCGATCGCGTCGAGCAGTTCGGCGACCGTGCCGCCGGGAAAGGCGCTGGGCGCGCCATTGACCAGGATCTCGTTCATGCGTCCATCCGGGATTCGATCCGGCCGGCGAAGCGCGCCGGCCGGAAGGGCGTGTCGTCGACCGGAGCCGGCCGGCCGAGGATGCCGGCCAGCACCAGTTCCGCCGTCGCGGGCGCGAGCAGGATGCCGTTGCGGTGGTGCCCGGTCGCGACGTGCAGGCCGGGCCCGACCGGGCCGACGATGGGAAGGTCGTCGCGGCTGCGCGGCCGCAGGCCGGTGACCAGTTCGACGACCGGGAGTTCCTCCAGGCCGGGAAGGATGCGCCAGGCCGCCTGAAGCAGCGACAGGACGCCGCCGGCCGTCGGCTGCCGGTCGAAGCCGCGGTCCTCGACCGTGGCGCCGACATAGAGCCGGCCGTCGGCGCGCGGCACGAGGTAGATGCCGGCCCCCCAGACGACATGGCGCAGCAACGGCGCCGCCGGGTCCGTCTCGAGGACGATCGCCTGGCCCTTGGCGGGATGGACCGGCGGCGCCGGCCAGCCGGAGATGCGACCCGTCCAGGCGCCGGCCGCCAGCACGACATGGTCGGCGCGCTCGCGCCGGCCGTCGCCGAGATGCACCCTCCAGCCGCCGCCCTCGGGCTCTATGGCGGCGACGGGCGCCCCCGCCTCGACCGGCACCCCGGCCGCCGACAGCGCCGCCAGCAATGCCGGCACGACGGCCCGGGGATCGACCTGATGATCGCCGGGGCTGGCGATCGCCCCCAGCACGTCCGGACTGAGCGCCGGCTCCCGCTCGCGCAGGGGGGCAGCATCCCACCACTCGATGGGCAGCGCGAGGCGGCGGAGGTAGCGCAGGCGATGGTGCAGCGCCGCCAGTTCGTCGCGGCCGACGGCGAGATGGACCGTGCCCTCGTCGCGATAGCCGACCGGAGCGCCCAGGGCCTCCGCCCATCGCGGCCAGAGATCCTGCGACCAGCGCGCCAGCCCGAGCATGGCCTCTTCGCCGGGCTCCGCCTCCAGGGTGGCGGCCAGCATGCCGCCGGCCGCCCAGGTCGCGCCACGCCCGGGCTCGCCGGCGTCGAACACGGCGACGTCCGCGCCCGCCTGCGCCAGCCGCCAGGCGACCGCGAGGCCGCAGATGCCGCCCCCGACGACGAGGACGCGGCCGACCGACGAGGGAATGCTGTCCGAGATCACCGAGGGCTCCCTTCGCTGGCATGATCCAGATCAGGTTCGATGGGTGTCTTCTCAGCCGGCGCGAATTCCGAGATTCCCGCCGGCACCCCAGCCAATCGCGGGACTTTAGTGCCCGCACGCCCGAAGGTTAAGCGATTTCAGCGAATTGGGATTGGTCCGCCCCGCACGCGCCGCCCGCGTCCCGGGCTGGGCGTCGCCCGTACCGGCCCCGGTCCGTTCGGCCGTCCGGCACTCAGCAACTGCACGCGTAGTGCGGCAAGACCCAATATTCGTACCGACCCTCGAAACAGGTGTCTTCCTCGATGCGGATCCGATACTCGATCGATCCCTTGTCGACAAAGACGTGGCAGCCCTTCTCCCCGTAATCCGTCCCCGGCACGCAATGGAGTTGGGCGGATTGCCTGTGCGCCAGCCCCTTGGCCTGGGAAATCGGGAAGATGCGCGCCATGTCGGCACCGTCGAAAACGTCCACGTTGATGGTGGCCCTGTCGGTGTCGCAGTTCCGGAACCAGAAATAGAAGAGATTCTGCGCCTCGGCCAGGGGCACGGCCGGGCCGAGAGCCGCGAACAGAAGGGCGATCGAAAGGGACACGCGACGCAGCATCTGTCCGCCTCCTTCCGCGCGCATGCGGGTGAACCGAGGAAGTCGGGAGCCGTCCAGCGCTGCCACGGCTCGAGCCCTGGCGCGGCCGGACCTGTCCGATCATCGACCGCCGCAGCGGCGGATTTCAAGCCGTTTGACCGGCTGGGAGCCGGCCCCTCGTTTCCAGCAGTCCGGCGCTGCGGCCGGCGCCACCACTCCTATGCCGGATGCACGGCGCGCCGTCGCAGCCATTGCAGCGCGACGAGGCCGACGAAGACCGCGAGGCCCGCTGCCTTGACCTCGCCGAGCGGCAGCCCGGCCGGCAGGAAGCCGGCGATCACGCCGGGGAACAGGAGGCAGACGCCGGAGACGACCGCCGCCAGCAGCTCCAGCGCGCCCAGGCGCGCCAGCAGCCAGCGCTGGGCGGCGACCGCCAGCACCCCGATGCCGACCGTGGTCGTCAGCGTGATCCACGCGACGTCGTCCCAGCCCCCGGCCTTGGCGACGTCGAGCAGCAGGCCGACCCCGAGCGGGTCGAGGACGAAGACGAAGGGCACGAGGAAGGCGGGCATGGTGTATTTCCACGCCTGCAGCGTCGTCTTGTAGGGGTCGCCGCCGGTGATGGCGGCCGCCGCGAAGGGGGACAGGGCCGTCGGCGGCGACACTTCCGACAGGACCGCGTAGTAGAAGATGAACATGTGCGCGGCATAGTCCGGCACGCCGAGCTTGGTCAGCGCCGGTGCGGCGATGACGGCGCAGATGATGTAGCTGGCGGTCACCGGCACGGCGAGGCCGACGATCCAGACGATGAGGGCGGTGAAGAGCGCCGTCAGCGCCAGGCTGCCGCCGGCGAGCTCGATGGCGATGGCGCTGAACTTGAGGCCGAGGCCGGTGAGCGTGACGACGCCGACGATGATGCCGGCGGCCGCGCAGGTGGCGGCGACGTTGAGCATCCCGACCGAGCCCGCAGCCAGGGCCTGGACGAGGCGAGGCGGGGTCAGCGCCGTCTCGCGCCGGAAGTAGCTGACGGCCGCCGCCAGCACGGTCGACCAGAACACCGCCA
>NZ_JAYSFE010000033.1:11117-12832 GCF_041913585.1 Allostella sp. | reverse complement strand
CTGGTCGGCCGCCCGCCCATCAGCGAGAACGAGAAGTCGATGAAGAACTTGCCGGCGCCGGAGAACTGCAGCACCGCGCCGAAGATGGTGAAGAGGATGATGAGGCTGGAGGAGACGTCGACGGCAGTGCCGAACACGCCCTCCAGCGTCATGTAGAGCTGCCCGGTCAGCCGGGCGACGTCGTAGCCGCGATGGGTCCAGGGCGGCGGCAGGTAGGGGCCGGCCATCGCATAGGCGACGAAGGCGATGGCGACGGCCGGCATGATCCAGCCGGTCGAGCGCCGCGTCGCCTCCAGCACCAGCAGCAGGAAGACGACGCCGAACCACTGGTCCATCGGCTCGGGCAGGCTCGCCCGGTCGGTCAGGTCGTCGCCGCCCTGGATCAGGTACCAGATGGTGGCGATCGCCGCGGCCGCGAGCAGCACGTCCCAGACCTGGATGCGGTTTCGGAAGCGCGCCGCCACCGGGAACATCAGGAAGATCAGCACCAGGGCGAAGCCGACATGGACCGGCCGGAGGATCGTCGTCGGCACGATGTCGTAGGCGGCCCACAGGTGGAAGAGCGACATCGTCACGGCGAGCGCGGTCAGCCCGCGGCCGACCCAGCCGCCGAGGCGGTTGGTCGCCCCCTCCTCCTGCTCGATGAACTCCTCGGCCTTGCGGAGGGCTTCCGCGTCCACGGCCGGCTCGACCACCGCGCCCTCAGTCTGCTCGCGCTTCGCCATGATGCTGTCCTCGGAGCTGGCCGTCCCCGGCCGCGAAAAGGCGGAAGCCCGGTTCGATCGCGCGAACCGGGCTTCCTTCCGGACCCGACGTCGGCGCCGGCGGCGTCAGCCGCCGACCTTGATGCCCTTCTCGGCGTAATACTTGAGCGCGCCGGGATGGAACGGGACTGGCGAATTCGCCTGCTTCTGATTGGCGAGGTCGAAGCTGGCCGCTTCCTTGTGGACGGCGACGATCTCGGCCTTCTGCTCGAACAGGACCTTGGTCACCTGGTAAGCGACGTCGTCCGGCATCTTCCGGTTGGAGACCAGGATGTTCCAGACGTTGGCCTGCTGGTTGTCGGCGTCCTGGCCGGGATAGGTCTTCGCCGGAATCACGCCCCGGGAATAGAGCGGGCCGTACTTCTTGTTCATCGCGTCGACGGCGTCCGCATGGTCGATCAGCTTCAGCTTCACGCCGGGCGTGGCGCCGAGATCGGTGACCGCCGAGGTCGGCAGGCCGCCGACCCAGAAGTAGGCCTCGATCTTGTTGTCCTTGATGGCGTTGGTCGATTCCGCGACGCCCAGGCGCTCGCGCCGGAGGTCCTTGTCCTTGTCGAGCCCGACCGCCTCGATCAGCCGGAACGCCATCACCTCGGTCGCGCTGCCGGGCGAGCCGGTCGAGACGCGGCGGCCCTTCAGGTCCTTCATCGACTTGATGCCGGTGCTCTCCGTCGTCACGACGTGCATCCGGTTGGGATAGAGGACGGCGAGCGCCGTCACGTCGAGCTTGCCCGACTTGAACTTGTCCTGGCCCTGGATCGCGTCGAGCGCGGCATCGGCCATGGTGAAGGCGATCTCGGCGCGCTCGGCGCCGACGAGCTTCAGGTTGTCGACCGAGCCGCCGGTCACCTCGGCGGTCGCCTGCCAGCCGGGGACATGCTTGGTGAGGACGTTGGCGAGGCCGCCGCCCAGCGGATAGTAGACGCCGCCGGTACCGCCGGTCGCGATCGA
>NZ_JAYSFE010000033.1:0-11017 GCF_041913585.1 Allostella sp. | reverse complement strand
CTTCGCGATGCCGAGCTACACGACCCGCGGCGGCAAGACGATCAAGGACGTCAAGGTCGGGTGGGAGAGCTACGGCAAGCTCAACGACGCCCGCGACAACGTGATCCTCGTCACGCACTTCTTCTCGGGCAATTCGCATGCGGCCGGGAAATATGCCGCGTCCGACGCCGCCCCCGGCTACTGGGACGGGATCATCGGCGCCGGCAAGCCGATCGACACCGACCGCTTCTTCGTCATCAGTTCCGACACGCTGGTCAACCTGTCGACCAAAGACCCGCGGACGATCACCACCGGTCCCGCCTCGATCGATCCCGACACCGGCAAGCCCTACGGGATGCGCTTCCCGGTCGTCACCATCCGGGACTTCGTCGAGGTCCAGAAGGCGCTGCTGGAATCGCTCGGCGTCCGCAGGCTCCACGCGGTCGTCGGCGCCTCGATGGGGGCGCTGCAGGGCTTCGAGTGGGCCGCCGCCCACCCGGACATGGTCGAGCGCATCGTGCCGGTCATCGGCGGCGCCGAGGCCGACGCCTTCCTCGTCGGCTGGCTCGACGTCTGGGCCTCGCCGATCCGCCTCGATCCGAACTGGAAGGGCGGCGACTATTATGGCGGGCCGGAGCCGGTCGCCGGGCTGGCGCAGGCGCTGAAGATCGTGACCCTGCACGCGCGTGCGGCCGGCTGGGCCGACCGCGCCTTCGGACGGAAATGGGCCGACCCGGCGCGCGACCCGGCGGCGGCGATGGAGAACCGCTTCGCCATCGAGGACACGCTGGAGAAGGCGGCGACGGCCCGCGCCAGGACCAGCGACGCCAACCACTTCCTCTACCTCGCCAAGGCCAACCAGCTCTTCTCGGCCGGCCATGCCGGGTCGCTGACCGAAGGGCTGAAGGCGGTGAAGGCACGGACGCTGCTGATCCCTGCCGCCTCCGACCTGCTGCTGCCGCCGCGCATGGCCGAACGCGCGGCCACCATCCTCAAGGGCAATGGCGTTGCCGTCGAGACGGTGGCGATCGAAGGCGACGGCGGCCATCTCGACGGCGTGCTGGCGATCGCCAAGGCCGGGCCGGCGATCCAGGCCTTCCTGGCGAAGTAGCGCCGGACGGCGGTCCGGCCACTGGCTGCGCTGGGCGCTCGCGATAGGGCTCTATCTTCTTGAAACTGAAGATCGAATCCTCATCCCGAGCGCGCAGTCGAGCGAAGCGCCACGAGCAGTCGAGGGACGCAGCGGCGGTCGGACCGTCGGAGGACGGACCTCAGCCGAGGCGCGCGAAGGCCTTGGCGAAGAAGTCCTCGGCGCCGAAATTGCCCGACTTGAGGGCAAGGCACAGGCCGTCCGCCCCCATCGCCTGGACCCAGGGCACGCCCGGGTCGATCTCGGGCCCGATGGCGAGCGCGTCGATGCCGAGCGCGCCGACCACCGCGCCCGCGGTCTCGCCGCCGGCCACCACCATGCGGCGCACGCCCGCGCCGACCAGGCCGGCCGCCACGGCCGCGAACGCCTCTTCCAGCACGGTCGCGGCACGCTCGCGGCCGAGCGCCTCCTGCGCCGCGCGCACGGCCTCGGGCTCGGCGGTCGAGTAGACGAGCACCGGCGTGTCCGGATCCTGCCCGGCCGCCCAGTTCAGCACGGCGGCCGCGCTCTGACGGCCCGCGGCGAGTTCGACCGGATCGA
Organism: Allostella sp.; assembly: GCF_041913585.1. Lineage (NCBI taxonomy): Bacteria > Pseudomonadati > Pseudomonadota > Alphaproteobacteria > Rhodospirillales > Allostellaceae > Allostella > Allostella sp. The sequence continues at coordinate 9,348 of NZ_JAYSFE010000033.1, read as the reverse complement.
GGCGCATCGTCGGCCAGCGCCCGCCCACCGCGGCGACCTGACCGCGGGTCGCCGCCGAGCAGCTTCCGGCCAGCACCGCCGACCGCCCGTCCGGCACCGCCAGGGCCGCAGCACCGCCCTCGGCCAGGAGGCCGATGCGGCGGAAATTGTCGGGCAGCCCCATGGCGATCCCGGAGCCGCCGGTGAGGAGCGGCGCATCGGCGATCGCCGCCCCGATCGCGCGGAGGTCGCCATCGGCCACGGCGTCGACGACGGCGAACCGCTTCCCCGCGGCCCGGAGCCGGTCGAGCTCGGTGCTGATCGCCATCGCCCCCTGCTGGACGGTCTCGAAGCCGACGAGGCCGACCGTCGCCGGGTCGCGCACCTGGCGGGCCATGACCCGCACCAGGCTGGGGTCGGTCATCGGCGTCAGCGGGTGGTCCTTCATGCTGCTCTCCGACAGCAGCACGTCGCCGACGAAGAGGTAGCCGCGATAGATCGTCCGCTTGTTGGCGGGAAAGGCCGGGCAGACGACCGCGATGCCGCCCAGCCGGTCGAGCAGGGCCTCGCCGACCGGGCCGATGTTGCCGGCGTCGGTGCTGTCGAAGGTCGAGCAGTACTTGAAGACGATCTGCCGGGCGCCCTGTGCCAGCAGCCAGTCGAGCGCCGCCAGCGACTGCCGGACGGCATCGGCGGCCGGGATCGTCCGGCTCTTGAGCGCGACCACCACGGCGTCCGCCGCGGGCGCCTCGCCGCCGGCCGGCACCCCCACGGTCTGGACCGTGCGCATCCCGTTCCGGGCCAGCATGGACGCGATGTCGGTCGCCCCCGTGAAGTCGTCGGCGATCACACCCAGCAGCATCGGGGACCTTCCTCTCCGGATTTCTTGACGTGGCCGGGCCGAACCGTATCCGCTGGCAGCCTCGCTTGCCAGCCCGCGGGGAGCCCACGCCGGACATGACCACCGAGACCGAATTGCGCCGCGCCATCGCCCGCCACGGCAGGTCGCTCTACGACCGCCGCTACGCCCACGGGTCGAGCGGCAACATCAGCGTCCGCCTGCCGGAGGCGATCCTGCCGGGCGGCATGCTCATCACGCCGACCAACAGCAGCATGGGGGACCTCGACCCCCAGCGCATCTCGAAGGTGGCCGCCGACGGCACGGTGGTCGCCGGCGATCCGCCGTCGAAGGAGGCCTTCCTGCACCTCGCCATGTACCGGGTCCGGCCGACGGCGAACGCCGTCGTCCATCTCCACTGCACGCACGCGGTGTGCGTCTCGTGCCTGGCCGACGTCGATCCGGCCAACGTGCTGCCGCCGATCACCGCCTACTACGTCATGCGCATCGGCCGGCTGCCGCTCGTCCCCTACTTCCGCCCGGGCGACAAGGGACTGGCGGCCGCGGTCGGCGAGCTCGCCGCCGACCACCATGCGGTGCTGCTGGCGAACCACGGCCCGGTGGTCGCCGGGAAGACGCTGGAGGACGCCGTCTACAATGCCGAGGAGCTGGAGGAGACTGCCCGCCTATACCTGATGATGGAGGGGAGACGGACGCGCTGGCTGACGGCCGGCCAGATCGACGACCTCGCCCGGCACTTTCCGAGCTGAACGGTCAGAGGATCTGGTCGAGGAACTGCCGCGTCCGCGGATCGTTGGCCTGGGCGAAGAACGCCTTCGGCGCGCCGTGCTCGACGATGACGCCGCGGTCGGTGAAGTAGATGTGGTCGCCGACCTCGCGGGCGAAGCCCATCTCGTGGGTGACGAGGATGCAGGTCATCCCCTCCTCCGCCAGTTCCCGGATGGTAACCAGGACCTCCTTCACCGTCTCCGGGTCGAGGGCGGCCGTCACCTCGTCGAACAGCATGAGTTCGGGATTCATGGCGAGCGACCGGGCGATGGCGACGCGCTGCTGCTGGCCGCCGGAGAGTTCGCCCGGATAGCTCGCCTCCTTGCCCTCGAGGCGGACCTTCTTCAGCAGGCGCCAGGCGCGTTCCTCGACCGCCTTGCGGTCCTGCTTCAGGACGTGGATCGGCGCCATCATCACGTTCTGCAACGCCGTCTTGTGCGGGAAGAGGTTGTACTGCTGGAAGACCATGCCGACCTTGCGGCGCAACGCCAGCTTGTCGAGGGCGGGGTCGTGGACCTCCTGGCCGTCGACCAGGATCGAGCCCTGGTCGATCGGCACGAGCGCGTTGATGCAGCGCAGGATGGTCGACTTGCCGGAGCCGGACGGGCCGATGATGCAGACGACCTCGCCCCGGGCGACGTCGAACGAAACCCCCTTCAGCACCTCGACCGCGCCGAAGCGCTTGTGGACGTCGCGGACGCGAAGCAGGGGGGCGGCGGCTTCCGGCATGGCAGGCAGGCCTCGTCCTTCAGGTCCGCACATGGAACCGGCGCTCCAGGCGCACGGTCAGGCGGCCGATCGGGTAGCAGTAGAGGAAGAAGCAGGCGAGGGCATAGCCGTAGAGCGGTGCCAGCAGTTCCGGCCGCCCGCCCTCCGCGGCATGGACCTCCGACACCAGCGTCAGCATCTCGGTGACGCCGACGACCGAGGCCAGCACCGTCGCCATGGTGACCAGCGAATAGAGGTTCATCCACGGCGGCAGCATCCGCTTCACGCATTGCGGCAGGATGATCATCCACATCGTCTGCCGTCGGCCGAAGGCCAGCGATTCCGCCGCCTCCCACTGGCCGAACGGGATCGACTGGATGGCGCCGCGGACGATCTCGGAGGTGTTCGCCATCACCGGCAGGGCGAAGCCGATGGTCGCCTTGATCCAGCCCGGAAACGGCACGGTGATCCCGGCCACGGAGAACTCGAACGGCAGCAGGAACATCGCGAAGAAGAGCAGCACCAGCCAGGGTGCGTTGCGGAAGAACTGGGTGAGGAACCAGGCGACGCGCCGCACCGGCGCCGCCTGCGACACCTGGGCGAGGCCGAGCAGCACGCCGGCCGCGGTGCCGATCGCCATCGCCAGCAGCGAGATCGCGATGTTGAAGGCGAAGCCCTCGAGGAGCAGCGGCGTCCACCGCCAGAGGGTGGCGAGCACCGAGGGTCGCCCCTGGGCCGTGCCCTGTGCCTCCGCCGCGCCGACCGCGAGGACGAGGCCGAGCGCCAGGACGAGCCCGTGCCGCGGGCCGAGGCGGGGGCCGCCCCACGGGCCGGGCGCCGCCGGGGCGAGCAGAACCGGCAGCACCTTCACAGTCCGATCCCCGGCACCTTGAGCCAGCGCTCGATGCGCGCCATCACCCAGACGACGCAGCCGACGAGGAAGACGTAGGCGAGCAGCAGGAAGACCATCATCTCCGGCACGTTGGTCGCGTCCGACCAGATCTGCTTGGTGACGTAGAGCATCTCCGGCACCGCGATCGCGTAGGCCAGCGTCGTCGTCTTCACGAGGTTGACGATGTTGTTGTTGAGCGCCGGCAGGCAGATGCGGAAGGCGAGCGGCAGGACGACGTGGATGTAGGCGCCGAGGCGCGAATAGCCGAGCGCCTCGGCGGCCTCGACGGTCGCCTTCGGCACCGCCTCGATGCCGGAGCGGAATATCTCGACATTGAAGGCGCCGGCGAAGAGCGAGAGCGAGATCACCGCCCACTGCACGTTGGTCAGCACCGGCTCGGGGATGCCGAAGGCATTGTCGACCCGCGGCAGCAGCGCCCCCAGGCCGAAATAGAAGAAATAGATCTGGACGAGCGGCGGCGTGTCGCGGAAGAGCGCGATGAAGCCGTGGACGGCACGCCGGGTCCACTTGAGGTGCGAACCCTGGAGCCAGGCGCCGACGACGCCGATGACGACCGAGAAGAGGATGCAGAGCAGGCAGAGGCGGACCGTCATCCAGAAACCGGAGATCATCCGGTTCCGGTCGAACGCGTCATAGAAGATCGTGAGGTTGATTCCGGTGGCGTCGTAGAGCCACCGGAACCACTCGAAGAATGCCTCCACCCGGGCGGACCCGGATCAGGAGCCCTTGTATTCCTTGTGCATCCGCTCCGAATATTCGGTCGGCTTGACGCCCCACTTCTTCTCCAGGGCGACGATGTAGCCGGCCTTCATCCATTCCTTGGTGAGATCGCTCATCAGCTTGGCGAAGCGATCCTCTCCCGGCGCCACCGCGATCGCCCAGGGCGTTTCCATGATGCCCGGCAGCGGCATGTGGTAGCCGGTCTTCCAGTCGTCCTCCAGCAGCTTCCCGGCGATGAAGGTCTGGTCGTAGAGATAGCCGATGCAGTTGCCCTGCTTCAGGGCGATCAAGGGCTTCTCCGAGCCGTCGAAGGAGACGATCTCGGCGCCGTACTGCGAGGCGACGTCCTTGTTGTAGAAGGCGCCGGTGGTGCCGCAGAGCTTGGCGCCCTTGAGCTGCTCCCACTTGGTCACCTTGACCTTGTCGGCCAGCATGACGTTGACCGCGTCGGAATAGTAGAGCGGCTCGATCACCTGGACGACCTTCCGGCGCTCCGGCTTGTCGGACATGGTGGCGATCATCAGGTCGATCTTGCCCTGGCGCAGGAACTCCATGCGGTTGGCCGAGACGACCGAGACCAGCTCGAGCTTGACCCCGAGCTTCTTGGCGACCTCGGCCGCCATGTCGGGCTCGATGCCGATGATGGCCCCCGACGGGTCGCGGAAGCCGAAGGGGCGGTAGTCCGTCTTGACGCCCACCACGAGCGTGCCGCGCTCCTTGATCTTGTCGAGGACGTCCGCCGCAGCCCAGCCCGGCAGGGCGGCGGCGGCAAGGACGGAGAGGGCGAGAAGGGTGCGGCGCATCGGAACCTCCGTGGGTTGTCGGCCTGCCCGATCCCTAGCGCCCCGCGCGCAAGGCGGCAACCGAATCCATTTCATGATGGTGCCCGCAGCCAAGCACCATCCGGGCCAGTCCGGAGCCGGCGGATGAGATCGCCGCGCGATCGACGGTCAGAACGCGAACTCCGTGAACCGCGCGAGGAAGGTCCGCAGGCGATCCTCGCGCGGGGTCTTGAGTACCCGGTCGGGCGGCCCCTCCTCCAGGATGCGACCGTCGTGGAGGAAGAGGACCCGCGTCGCGAAATGGTAGGCGAAGCCGAGCTCGTGGGTGACGAGCAGCATCGTCCGCCCTTCCTCGGCGAGGGCGCGGATCACGCGCAGCACCTCGCCGACCAGCTCGGGGTCGAGCGAGGAGGTCGGCTCGTCGAAGAGCAGCACCTCCGGCTGCATGGCGAGCGCGCGGGCGATCGCGACGCGCTGCTGCTGCCCGCCCGACAGCCGGGCCGGATAGGAGTCGGCGCGGTCGCCGAGGCCGACCCGCGCGAGTTCCGCCCGCGCCGCCGCCTCGGCGGCCGGCCGCGGCCGGCCGAGCACGGTCCGCGGCCCCTCCATGACGTTCTCCAGCGCCGTCATGTGCGGGAAGAGGTTGAACTGCTGGAAGACCATGCCGACCCGGCGCCGCAGCGCCGCCAGCTCGCGCTCGCGGTAGCGGACGAGGCCGCTGGCGGTCGCAGTCCCGACCGGGGCGCCGTGGAAATGCACCCGGCCCGCCGTCGGCAGCTCCATGAAGTTGAGGCAGCGCAGGAGCGTGCTCTTCCCGGACCCGCTCGACCCCAGGATGGCGATCCGCTCGCCGGGCCGCACCGCGAGGTCGATTCCGTCGAGCACCGTCAGGTCGCCGAAGCGCTTGACCAGGCCTTCGGTGCGCAGGACGGGGTCGGCCGTCATGCGCCGCGCCGCATGCGCGCCTCGAGGCGGTAGCTGAGCAGCGTGCCCGGATAGATGACGGCGAAGTAGACGAGCGCGATCACCGTGAAGACCTCGAGCGGCCGGAAGGTCTGGGAGGAGAGCAGCCGCGCCTCGTACATCAGCTCGTGGACCGAGATGACCGACGCGATGGCTGTCATCTTGCCGAGTTCCATGCCGCGGTTGGTGAAGGCCGGCACCATGCGGCGCACCGCCTGGGGCAGGATGATCCGACGCATCAGCGCCGTCCGCCGCATGCCGAGTGCACGCCCCGCCTCCCACTGGCCGCGGGCGATCGAGGCGATGCCGCCGCGGAAGATCTCGGCACAATAGGCCGAGGTGTTGAGGGCGAGGCCGAGTGCGGCGGCCACGAATCCCGACATCTGCCAACCGGTCAGCACCGGGAAGGCGAAGTAGAACCAGACGAGCTGGACGAGGACCGGGGTGTTGCGGAAGACCTCGACATAGGCCGCCGCCGGCAGCGACAGCCAGCGGTTCCCGGACGAACGGACGAGCCCCAGCACGAGCCCCATGGCGAGCCCGAAGGCGAAGGCGATGCCCCACAGGGCCAGCGTCAGCCAGGCGCCGCGTGCCAGCAGATCGAGGTTGAGGAGGATGTCGGTGAAGTCGGGCTGGTAGATCAAGGCGTCACCGTTCCGCCCGGCGCAGCCGGTCCTCGACCCAGCGCATGGCGAGGCTGGCCGCAAACAGGAGCAGGAAGAAGATCACCGCCACGGCCGAATAGATCTCCAGCGGCCGGAAGCTCCGGCTGACCGCCACCATCGCCTGGTAGAGCAGTTCGCCATAGGCGAGCGTCGCCGCGAGCGCCGTCGTCTTGACCAGTTCGAAGGCGCGCTCGACGAAGGGCGGGACCATGCGGCGCAGCGCCTGTGGCAGCACGATGCGGCGCATGAGTTGGGCCGGCCGCATCCCGATCGCCCGGCCGGCCTCCCACTGGCCGCGCTCGACCGAGACGATCCCGGCCCGGTAGACCTCGGCGAAGAAGGCGCCCGACTGCACCGACAGCGCCAGCGTCGCCGCCGCGAACGGCGACAGGTTGACGCCGGCCAGGATCGGCAGGGCGTAGAAGACCCAGAAGAGATGGACGAGCGGCGGCGTCGCGCGGAAGAACTCGATCACCGCGACCGCCGACCAGGCGAGCCAGCGCCGGCCGGAGAGGCGAATCAGCGCCAGTCCGAGGCCGATCGCCAGCCCGCCGGCGATCGCCGCCGCCGACAGGCGGAGCGTCTGCACCAGCCCGTCGAGCAGCAACGGCAGGTGGCGGACCACCGCCCCGAAGTCCCACTGGTACTCCATCGCCGGCCGTCGACGGGCGCCGCCGGTCCTAGCTGCGCGCCCAGAGCTCGCGCATGATCGCCGGCGCGGTCTTGGGATCGATCTGGCGGGACACCAGGAACTCCTCGTAGATGCGCTGGGTCTGGCCGGTGAAGTAGTAGTAGTCGAGCGTCAGGCCCAGCCAGTCGCGCCAGGTCTTGTCGGCCTCGCGCCGCACGCCGGCGCTGGTGGTCGAGAAGCGGAAGGGCTCGGGCAGCAGGACGGTGCCCTTGCGCACCCGGCGCTGCTGCATGACGAGCGCCGGATGGAAGAAGGACATCGCGTCGACCCGGCCGGCCTGGAAGGCCGCCGTGGTCTCGTCGTTGCTGGGGAAGCGCTCGATCGTCGCCTTCGGCAGCCGGATGGTGACGTCGCGGTCGGGCGAGGTCCCGAGGGTGACGCCGATCTTCACCTCCGGCTTGTTCAGATCGTCCCAGCGCTTGGCGACCAGCCCGTCGCGCACCAGGACGCCCTGGGCGTAGTAGAAGAAGGGTTGGCTCGGGAAGTCGAGGGCGAGCGCCCGCTGCGGCGTCGCGTCCATCACGAACATGACGTCGAACTGGTTGGCCTGGAGGCCAGCGACGGCGGTTCCCCAACTCGTCTCGACGGCGACCGGCTTGACGTTCAGTTCCTTGGCCACGGCGACGCCCATCGCCCAGCCGATGCCGCTCCACTCGCCCGACCGCTGGTCCTTGGCGAACCAGGGCTCGCTCGGCGCCGCGCCGATGCGCAGTTCGCCGCGCTCGCGGATCTGGGTCCAGGTCGAGCCGGCCGGCGCCTGGGCCATGGCGCGGCCGGCGCCGACGAGGCCGGCGGCCGCGGCCGCTCCGGCACCGACGGCCGAGCCGCGCAGGATGCCGCGACGATCGATGGTGGGTGCGCCCATTGCTGTTCTCCCCGGCTGGCGGTGGCACGATGTGCGAAGCTAAGCACTCCGGCCCCGCCTTGAACAGACGCGAGCACGAGCCGGGCCGAAAGGCGACCGTGAATTGAGAATTCGCAGGATCACCGCGCTGGAGTTCCACCGCGTCATCGACCCGCCGCTGTGGAACCCCGCCACCGTCTGGCGCGAGCGGCGCGCGCCCTTGCTGCGGGTCGAGGCCGACGACGGCACCGTCGGCATCGGCGAGGCCTGGTGCCGCCAGGAGGAGATCGGACGCAGCTTCGCCGCCCTGCGGCGCATCGCCGAGGGGCTGCCGGGACGCGACCCGGAGGAGGTCCGCAGTCGGGCGGAGCCGTCCGCCCGCGACTGGCCGGACGCCGGCGCCGCCAGCGCCCTCGACATGGCGCTGGCCGACCTAGCCGCCCGACGCGCCGGCCGGCCGCTGGCCGCCCTGTTCGGGGCAGCCGATGCGGGCGTCGCCGCCTATGCCAGCGGCGGGCTCTATGCACCCGAGAAGGACCCGCCGATGCTCGCCCGGGAGATGGCGGGCTACGTCGCCGCCGGGTTCCCGGCCGTGAAGATGAAGGTCGGCGCCCTGGAGCAGCACGACGACATGATCCGGGTCCGGGCGGTGCGGCGCGCCATCGGCGACGCCGTGCTCATCGTCGACGGTGTCGAGCGTTACGACCGGGAGGCGGCGCACATGATGGCCTGGCGCCTCGCCGACGCGGGTGTGGCGGCCTTCCAGGCACCGATGGCGGCCGCCGACGTCGCCGGGCTCGCCTGGGTCGCGCGGCGGTCGCCGATCCCGCTCGTCCTCGGCGAGGCCGAGTTCGACCATGCGAGGCTGGCCGGGCTCGTCGCATCCGGCGCCGCTGGCTGGCTGCAGGTCAATCCCGGGCTGGTCGGCGGCCCCACGGCGATGGTCCGCCTGGCCGAACTCGCCCGGCGCCATGGCGTGCCGCTCTCCCCGCAATGCCACGCCACCGCCGTCCTGCAGGCGGCCGCCCTCCATTGCGGCACCATCCCCGGCGTCGGCTGGGTCGAGTTCCACCAGGTGCACGACCATCTCCACGCGCTCCTGCCGGCGGAACTGCGCCACCCGCGCGGCGGCCGGATCGCGATCCCCGCGGCCCCGGGGCTCGGCTTCGACCTGCCGGCGGACGCGACGCTGCGCGCCGTGTTCCGCGTCCCCGGCTGAGCCGCCGCCTTGGCACCGGCCCGCTTTCGGGCTATCCGCAGGCGATGGCAACTTCCCCCGGCGAGGCCAAGCGCGGATCGGGCGCCGACCGGCGCCTGATCGGCCGGCTGTGGGCCGACCACATGGCCGGCCGCCGGCTCGACATCCTCGCCGTCCTCGTGCTGATGGCGGTGGTGGCGGGCGTCACCGGCCTCTACCCGCTCGTCATCGACTGGACCTTCGACCTCTTCACCGCCC